>JAGOAT010000008.1 GCA_017983775.1 Candidatus Saccharibacteria bacterium
ACTACGGCTTGCTGATCGGCTCCAGCAGCCAACATTTGAGCGGCTACAGTCATGCTCTTGGCGGTAGTCTGAGTATTGCAGAAACGATTGGTATTACTAATAATACCCGCAAACAATCCGGTAGCTACACCTGAGTCTAGTAAATTTTGACCCATTGATTCAAATAATGCTACTAGGATCTCCGAAACACTACTTGCTCTTTGGTCTACAAAATTAATACTACCGTAATTGGTATTATTTCTATGATAGTCAATGTTGATCAAATGGTAGCCATCAAATATTGTCGGATATTTTTCTTGCAATCTATCAATTTTTGAAAAATCACTAACCCCTAAGGCGACTACTAAATCAAAATTAAAGGTACCATACTTGTATTCTATGGTCTCTGGATCTATCTGACCCTGATCTGGCATCACACTGATTAACAATCTTCCATCCTCGAGCTTGTAATGCAATCTTTGCAAATGATGATCATCGAGCTTCAGGCTAATAATCAATTCTCTAGAACTCTCTGGTGAGGTAGCAATATTATCAGTATTAATGACCTCTGCCACCTTTGGCAACGGATCAGTCACTACCACTAGACTGGTCTTACCGACCTTACGCATCACATTCTCAAATGCTACCACACCCGCTATCTGGTCATTGTTGGGGTTTTTAGCAGTAACTACCAAGATATTATTAGCCTCGGCCAAAAGCGTATTGATTTGCTGTTTAGGATTGATGGGCTTTACCCTATCTTGCTGTACCTGATTCATCCGTCTTACCATACCACATTAACCTATATTTTACAATAATAAGCCAAGGAATGCACTTCGAGGTGACACCTCAACCACTTTTGGTGATACAAAAAACTACAGTTATCTATATTATAACCTAAAGATATCGATTTGTACGGTGTCACCTTGCCTCTTAGGCATCCCTCTGTATGCTTATCTCTGCAGTATCTTGGTGACTATTTGTGAAGATTTGCTTAAACACATGACTAAGTATAAGATAAAAATAACTATTATTTAATATATTAAATTTATGCTAAGCGATATTATCACCTGGCTATTTCCTGATAGCTGTCTATCTTGTGATTCTGAGGGCGAATTACTTTGTTTAGGTTGTCAACTTAAGCTAAAGGCTCACCCAGAAATCTGTTTTAAATGCAAAAAACCCCAATCACCTCCAGGCTATTGTAGTAGCTGTCAGATCAATTCGACGCTGCTCTCACTCAAGGCTTGTTACCAATTTGATGACCCTACAAAGAGACTGGTCTATGCGGCCAAGTATCAGCTTAATCCAAATGCCCCAAGGCTAATAGGTCAGTTAATACTTGACCGATTAACGCCAGTCTTCTGGCAAGATTTTGACCTGATTAGTTATATACCGAGTAGTAAGCAGAAGCTTCGCTTGCGGGGTAGCAATATTGTAAGAACTATTAGTCACAGCCTATCGACTAGTTCTGGCCTACCAATCATCCCGCTGCTCAATAGGGTCAATAATTATGAGCTCGTGGGTCTAAATAGAACTGATAGGGTAAGAGCGATAAATGGTAGCTTTGAGTTAGTGCCCAAGATGAGCTCAGCCAATTTGACCGGTCTTCGAGTGTTGATAATCGATGATGTCTTGACCTCTGGAGCAACCCTACAGGAGGCTGCTAAGACTTTATCTAGATATGGTTTACAGGTATCAGGACTGGTCTTTGCCCACAGGCTTGATTGACAAACTAATTTTCACACACCTGTTTTTTGTCACCTGAATACTCTTCCGTATTGTCATCTCTAGACTTTTATATTAATCTTTTTACTTTTTCATCCTCCGAAACCCGAAGGGTTTATGAGAGATCTACCCTTCTATTGAGATTTGGATAGTTAGTTGATGCAGAATGCTAGATCTTCCATAATTTCTTGCAGAAATTTGAAAGACGACAAGAGGGTATGGGGGTCAGGGGTGACGAGAAGGGGGCTACAAAACTCAGATAATGACATAAAGTGTCATCCTCTGATTGTCCGGAGAACAATACGGGAAACCAGCATTTTGTATTTGTATTCGTCGTGCTTGAAGCAGGGCTTCCGATGTCCAAATATATCAGAACGAAACAACCGTGATAATTAAGACTGACCAGGTATTTTTAGCTCTGAATCTCCACTTTTGCCCCATACGGGAGGGTTGAAAAATTCAAAGATGGGGATAGAAGGATCCGGGACAGAAACTACTAAAGATAGCTGTTATTTTGGATTTGGTTTTGAGTTGAGGTTGCTATATAATAGGATTAACCTTTTAATTTAATCTTTTTAATAATAATGAAAAAATCCCAACAAGTGGTTGGTAGAAATGATTTACTAGAAATCTATACAGATGGAGCTAGCAGGGGCAATCCAGGCAAGGGCTCCGGTGGATTTGTTTTCTTGGTCAATGGCAGTGTCATCTACCGAGATGCCCAGTACTTCGGAGATATTACCAACAACCAAGCAGAGTATCGTGCCTTACAATGTGCCCTAGATGTGGCACTAGAGTATACTCGTTGGAGAATAAAAATCTATTCAGATAGTCAAATCATGATCAATCAGCTCAATAAACAATGGAGGATCAAAGATCAAGCCCTCAAGTATCTTTATCGCCAGACTATGTTTGCCTCACTAGCTTTTGAATCTGTCGAATACCTGCATGTATCTCGTAATAATCCCTATATATCTGAGGCTGATCGACTCTGCAATAGCTGCCTGGATGAAAAACTAGGGCTTGGACTATAGCAGGCTAATGCCTTTCTACAAGTAGTGAGTTTCTTGCCAATCTTTTTTCACCCGGATGGTAAGGTGTGTTACCAAGTTCCAGCTATTTAATTAATGAATCCTACCCAACCCCAGCTCGACATAAGAGTCTCCCCTGAATTCGCCTAGATAACAGGAGGTAAGTCCTGCTATTATCTAGTCATATACAAATTAAAAACAAAGGAGACACATATATTGGCCTAATCGTACCTTTAAGAGCTACTATAACCACTGTATTGGAAAGTATCACAGATCAGATTTCCCAAGACTAGTCAGCTATACTAGGCTTCTAGAACTAAAGCAGAATGCCTTAGTTCCTCTGTTCTTCTTGTTAGCCAGTCTACTTGGGTCTGGAAAGGGGATTAACTTTATTGACCCTACATCAATCAAGGCCTGTAATAATCGAAGGATATGGAGGCATAAGGTATTTGGGGGTTTAGCTAAGAGAGGTAAGCCTAGTATAGGTTGGTTCTTTGGCTTCAAGCTTCATCTCATAGTTAATCACAAGGGTGAGATAGTATCCTATTCTCTGATAGAGGATATGTATCAAAGGAGCTGTTTCAGAGACTACTTGATAAGGGAATCAAACTAGTAACTGGCATCAAGAAAAACATGAAAAATCAGCTAATGCCTCCCTGGGAGAAGTTAGTACTTAGAAAGAGAGGTATTGTCGAGACTATCAATGACCAGCTCAAGAATATCTCTCAAATAGAGCATAATAGACACCGCAGCCCAATCAACTTTATAGTCAACCTACTAGCAGGACTAACAGCCTATCAACTTAGATCCATCAAACCACAGCTTAAGCTAACCAAGAAGAAAGAGAGGCTGTTGGCTGGGGTTAAACTAAATCCTGCAAAGAATATTCCCTACTTAGCTGCATTAAGAAACTATGTGAACTCTATCATCAGATTGATACTTATTGAAAACAACGCTCTTACCGGTAATTCTACAAGGTTCAATAGCTACTTTTCCTTCTAGGATCATATCTTTAAATACTCGTAATACAGCTTCTCGATTGGTAGTAGCTAGGTTTGATTTAGGGTCAATAATCACGCCTAGTTGATACCCTTCCGGAAGCGCATCTTTAGAAACTGAGATAATTGTCTCTACAATACTATCCACATCATATCTACTAAGAGTAGAAACAAGAGGATTGACTGCTCGCAATACTTTGAGAGGTATTCTAATCCCCTCTTCTGTAGTTGTCGCCGTATCCAGTAATAAAAAATTGCCTAATACTTTATTTGTTTTGGTCTCTACCATTGTTACCACCTGAGCAGATTCTGGAACAATATTGCCAGATGAGGAGTAACATGCATCTCCAATTGCGCCTGCCACAGTTCTCATAAATAAAGATGAGTTTTGTATGAAACCAATTTCTTCTGTGCCCACTATACTACCCTTATTATTAAGATATTCTTGATACCACTTGTCATACCTTGGAAATTTAAGTACATCTTCATTAATCCATTTATTTTCACCCGCTACCCCTATTCCCCAAAATTCTTGCAAGATATTATGACGTAAAAAATCTACAAGAGCTATAGTTTGATCGATACCCAAAGTCAAAGATTGATTATCATCTTTAATACTATCAATGATTGATCTTATACCTTCGGGAATATGTTCTGTATGAATGTATGTAGCTAATAATAAAGCTCTAAGTTTTTGCATCTGCTCTTGATTAGCATAACAAGAGAGTTCTCCGATAAGCACTATACTATTTAGTTGTTGCAGCTTGTCTGATGTATCAATATTGATATTTGATATATCTTGTGCAACTTGATCATTTATCCAGATATCACTAGTTAGAATTTCTTGCCTTAAATCATCTAGTTCCACTGCCAGGATATTTGGGCTATTAAGTCCCTGTTTGTTGATATTGATAGCTTGTAATAGGCTTGCTACCAAGGAGGATATTTCCAAGCCTGCATCTTCAGGGATAGTGGTATCCGCCCTATTTGCTTTAGTTTTGGCTACTTCCCTATGAAATATTTGGCTTGCTTCAGTTTCATTAGCTAATAAT
The DNA here is from genome assembly GCA_017983775.1 of Candidatus Saccharibacteria bacterium. Taxonomy (NCBI): domain Bacteria; phylum Candidatus Saccharimonadota; species Candidatus Saccharimonadota bacterium. The sequence goes on from JAGOAT010000008.1 coordinate 4,789, forward strand.
AATCTTCTTAGCTCCTCATTACTAATACTAAGGGCCCATTGACCTCTTCTTAACCTCAGAGCATTAGCTATAGTATCCATTCCGTATTCTATTTCTAAGACCATTCTCTCAGCCTCCCCTAAGGGAATACCAGATATTGATTTTAAAAGTGCAGATCTGGCAGTCTCAATAATTGCGTTACATTGTTTTGTTAGTCTACTCTTACCTTTTATTGCATCCAGTCCACCAAGTGAGGCCAACAAAACTTGTATCCTGGATGCTTGACTGTTTGGCTCTTTCTCATCAAGATTATCCAATCCTGGCATTAATGGAACAAATAGCTGAGAATAGGTAGCGGGGGACATATCCAGCAGCTCGGTTTTTAAAAACTTACCCAATGGAGATCTTGGGTTGATAATCTTTCTATCTGAAGACTGAGTATGATTAGATAACCTAATAAACTTCTCTAAATAATTTCTCAAGTTAGGTGCTTTAGCTTTAATAGCATTTAATATCAACATATCTTCTAAGATATATTCTCCTTCTGCGCCTTGTCTCTCATGCAAGTATGGCTGAAGAGTCGTTGCAATACCAAGATTGATTATATTTGACCTCTTGAAGTCTTGATAGATTGTGGGTGCGAGACTGGGATCGGCTTCGAGGAATTCAGTAAGATTATTAACTACATCATATAGCCTCCCTGCTTCCTTGCAGCCTTGATAGATTTGGGAGGCAGTTTCAATACCAATCTTTAATCTCAATCTCATCTCGATATCCTGCAGATACTCTCCTGAGTATTTAAGATAAAATAAAGAGATAAGGGGCAGATATTTTTGGTCTATCTTGTCTAGAATATCTAAATATGATGATTCTGAGTATTGATCCCCCTTGATATTACTTCTTAATTGATTCCAGGTCTCAATGGATAAGTTGAGTAAAGTTTTAAATACGGGTAGGATGTCATAACCTTTTGAATTAACCTCTTCTAGAACAAACTCTACAGCATCTAATTCTAATTCACCTCTTTGATCTTGATCTTCAAGATGAGATAGTGCCATAAAATATTCTCTGACTCTATTATAGAAATCCAGTTCTTGCTGTATACTACTCTCTGAATTCCTTAGGTCTATATCCCCTTGATCAGTGATTGTCTCATGCATCGGATTGTTCTTTCATGGTTATATTATATGTTAATATTTATAAAATGTAATTTAAAGTGTCCGGTTCTTGTCCTGGACACAGTATAATGACCAGCTCAAGAATATCTCTCAAATAGAGCATAATAGACACCGCAGCCCAATCAACTTTATAGTCAACCTACTAGCAGGACTAACAGCCTATCAACTTAGATCCATCAAACCACAGCTTAAGCTAACCAAGAAGAAAGAGAGGCTGTTGGCTGGGGTTATTTAGCTGTTTAGTTATGTCGGGCTGAGGTTACTTAGGGCCGTGCTTCAGTCATCAACAAGAGCTGAGTATCCTTCAAGCTGAATGGTGCTTTTTTCCCAATCAATAAGTACCTGGTATCAAGCTACAGCATAAGCCCCCTTGGAGAATATTACCTATTTCTCTTGTAGTCATTCCGGGGATCATATTTATCTGGCGGAGAGACAGGGGTTCGAACCCTGGAAACGGTAGACCCGTTTACACGCTTTCCAAGCGTGCGCCTTCGACCACTCGGCCACCTCTCCACCACACTATTATAACAAAAATTAAAGGATAAATGGATAATTACAACTGAGCTTTAAACTTCTCCACCAACTCAACTGCTATGGCATCGACATGGTTAAGCTCAGCTAAATATGCACTCAGATAATCTCCAGCTAGAATTGTCATGAATAGTTGCTGGAGATAGGTCTGTCCTGGTGCCTTGAAGCCATAATGTTTGAACCCATGTGACTCAAGCAATTTTGGCATCAGATGCATTCTCTGAAGATTCCTACCATTATCAAGATTTGATGATAATTGGACAACCACAACATTATCCTTGCTCTCTGGCAGGATCCAACCGTTCATCTCATTATGGTTGAGCTCTGGGTAATAATTATAGAAGGCTAGATTTTTGGCATTCTCGTTGATATCAATCTTCCACTTATACCCAGCGCTCTGTAAATTACTACTACTATAAATCAAAGGAGTCTTCCCGACCAATTTGCTTGCCAAATCTTTTACCTGGTTATCACCGGTATTGTCTAAGCTAAATTGTGCCTTATGGACATCTAGCCAATTGGCTAGATCTAGTAATTCCCGGTCAATATCAGGGAATTCCAGTAGATCATAATAATCCAATATCTCCATAAGGGCTTTGAGGTTGGCAAATACTGCCAGCCTTGGCTGGAAGTCTGGTGCTAATCTCGCAATATCAATCCCTCTTTGATCTGCCTCCTCAAGCAACTTACCACCACTGGTAATTACTGCCAACTGGGTGTTTAGCCTGATCGCTTGCTCTAGGCAAGCCAATGTCTCTTCGGTATTACCTGAATAACTACTAGCGATGAAGAGCGTGTGTTCATCGAGCATCTCTGATACACTATACCCCCTAGATATCTCCAGAGGTACTCGCAAAGTATTCCTAAAGGCTTCCTTGACTATTTCCGCTCCCAGGGCGGAACCCCCCATACCAGCGACCACTACTCGAGTGATACCCTCGACCTTGTCTGATGATTTTGCCCGAAAATAGTCCTGCCTCAGCTGGGCTGGCTGAGAATCGATCATAGTAAATATATCCATACCCAGAGTATAGCATGCAAAACTTCTCTATATAAATCTCATATTGCCTTTGAAGCCTAGACCATACTGTAATTCCCCTAGTGAATTCGGCTAATGCAGACTGCTAGATCCCCATGAATCCTTCCAGGATTTTGGAATATGACGAGATTGAGAATGGGAGAAATTTGCAAGATTACTACATGCAGGTTGAAGTTTGGGAGATGGCGGAATTGAGGAGGAAATTCTGAAGCCAAGAATTAAACCGATGCAAGCTTGTCCATAATTAATAGTTGCAACAATCAAGAGGCTATTATCTTATCTTTGAATCTGTAGAAACTTTCTTGGTATCTAACTAGTCCCCTACATCATTGGCATGCCACCGGGCATACCACCACCTGGCATTGCTTCTTCCTTCTCGGGTAAATCTACTACAGCTGCTTCAGTAGTCAGAAGCATTGATGCCGCACTACTAGCATTGATTAGCGCACTCTTGGTCACCTTGACTGGATCAATGATCCCAACCTTGAGCATATCGGCCTTTTGATTCTTAGCAAAATCCCAGCCTGTATTACCATCCTTAGACCCAATAATTGCATCTAAGATTAGAGCAATATCAGTAATCCCAGCATTATGAGCAATCTGTCTGACGGGTGCTTCAAGAGCCTTCTTGACAATCATGGCACCGACGGCTTCCTCATCGTCATAATCTTCTGGATTAATAGTGGTAGCTACTTTAATCAAAGTAGCACCCCCACCAGGAACTATCCCCTCAGCTACAGCTGCCTTAGTAGAAGCTACAGCATCTTCGATCCGGTGCTTCTTCTCCTTGAGCTCCACTTCAGTCGCTGCACCTACCTTAATCACTGCTACTCCACTCTCTAGTTTTGCTAAGCGTTCTTCAAGTTTTTCACGCTCATAATCACTGCTAGTGTTTGGAATTTGGGCTTTGATTTGATCTACTCTCTGCTTGATTTGCTCTGGATCACCTTTGCCATCGACGATAGTAGCATTATCCTTGGTAGCTACTACTTTACGTGCTTCACCAAGCATCTCTACTTCGGTATTCTCTAGAGAAAGACCTAAATCATCAGTGATCACTTGTCCACCGGTCAAAGCAGCAATATCTGCCAAAATCTCTTTTCTTCTATCGCCGAAGGCTGGAGCCTTGATGCCCAGGACACTAAATGTTCCCCGCAATTTGTTTAGGACAAAAGTAGTCAAGGCTTCACCATCAATATCCTCAGCTATAATCACCAACTCTTTCTTGCCAGACTGAGCCAACTTTTCAAGCAGTGGCAAGACGTCATTAATCGATGAAACTTTCTTATCGGTAATCAAAATCAAAGGATTATCATATATAGCCTCCATTCTGGCAGTATCTGTCACCATGTAAGGACTGACAAACCCTCGATCAAACTGCATGCCTTCGACGATCTCGCTTTCTAGGCCTAAGGTCTGAGACTCTTCTACGGTAATTACTCCATTTGCACCAATCTTGCCGATGACTTCAGCAATCAAATTTCCCACTTCTTCACTACCTGCGGAAATACTAGCTACGTTGGCTACACCACTACCCTTAACTGGACTAGCAAGCTTATCGAGCTCAATTACTAAGCCCTTGGTCGCTTTTTCTATCCCTCGACGAATTGCTACAGGGTTGGCACCAGCGGCTACATTCTTCAGTCCTTCGTCTATCAAAGCTTGGGCTAATACTGTTGCTGTAGTAGTACCATCACCTGCAATATCATTGGTCTTAGATGCAACTTCTTTGACTATTTGAGCACCCATATCTTCATATGGATCTTCGAGTTCTATCTCTTTTGCAATTGTCACTCCATCATTGGTGATCACTGGACTGCCATACTTCTTGCTCAAGACCACATTGCGTCCCTTTGGACCCAAAGTAACCTTAACTGTATCGGCTAGTTTGTCTACACCGGCTTTTAGTTTTCTTCTAGCATCTTCACTAATTGTAATGTCTTTTGCCATTTATTATCTCCTTTACTCTACTACTGCTAATACGTCTTCTTCTTTTAATAGAAGAATCTCTTGTCCATCAATCTTATAGCTGGTTGGTCCATATTGGCTGTACAAAACAATTTGACCCACCTTCACCTCTTTGACACCCGTACCGATAGCTAATACCTTGCCCTGTTCAGTTTTTTCTTGAGCATTTTCTGGCAGAATTATTCCTGCTGGTGACTTAGTAGTAACTTCAATCTTTTCAAGCACCACCCTGTCTGCTAGAGGTTTTAATGAAACTTTAGACATCTACTCTCCTTCATGATTAAATTTCTAGCACTCCTTGTCTACGAGTGCTAATTAGAGTGTATTATTCTATATCTGTTTTGTCAAGAACTCTCGAAATGGCATGTAGACTCAATAAATCTCTTTCGACTATAGTATATGACCTGACTGATATGTTTTTTGTCTGAGCAAAGGTCTTATAGTGATGCAATCGATACCCCAGGTAGTCGATTCCGTCCAATATCCTAGCCCCTGTTTGTCTCCACGCCTGTTTATACTTCAGATTGATAGGATTCTTATGACCCGAATCAACTGTAAACTGATCAGACACTGGATCCGTGGACAGAACTTGCTCCCAATCACTGCGTCCATAGATTGGCACCATTCTAGCTAGATTAATTTTTGTATATTCTAATGAAGGGCTGAGCTTAATCTGCCAGGCACTAAAGTCTATGGAGATAATTGTACCCAAGCTAAATCTTCCTGACTTATTTTGATGATTCTCTCGAAGTCTTAACAAACTAAATACGAACATAAACCAACCCTTGGTTAGGTAGGCCCTGTTTGGATCAGACAAAACAACCAAATCAATATCGCTATCCCTAGAGGCACTATTGGAGGCAACACTTCCAGTGACCAGAATTGCTCGAACCCAAGGCAACCTGCTCAATATTGACTGGTACTGATTTGCTCTAGCTAGTAAATCCTGACTGGGGGCACTATTCAAGATTGACCCTCGATAAAGTTAACTAATTCGGCCAAAACCCCTTCCGTCAGCTCCTGGCTTTTGGACTCTAGATTAATTCTCAGATATGGCTCTGTATTTGATGGACGAATATTGGCCCACCAATCCCCCTCATCAATACTAATCCCGTCCAGAAAGCTAAGCCGACTATCCGAATATTTATCCTTAAGTGCATCCAGTGCTTGATTTTTATTTACTATCTCTAAGTTTATCTCACCAGAGCTATGATAAACTATAAAACGCTTCCTGATCTCTGATAGATGGGTGGCTTTTTCTTCCAGATACTTAATGACTTTAAGCATGGTCAGAAGTCCGCTGTCTATCATATAGTTATCAGCAAAATAGTAATGTCCAGATGACTCTATCCCTAGATCAGCGTGATGTTTTAGCATAGCTTCGCGAATAGAAAGGTAGCCCGCCTTACTAATAATTAGCTCAATCCCCAAACGCCTGGCTAGATCTAGAACATTTCGTGATATTCTAATCCCATGTACCAGCCTAAGCTTCTTATCTGGATACCTGTCCCTAAGTGCCAATACCAAAACAATTGCAGTCAGATTACCATCAACAAAATCACCAAGACTATCAACAAAAAAGGCCCTATCTCCATCACCATCGAATCCGACCCCCAAATCTAATCCCTTTCCCCTGACTAACGCTGCCAGATCCCGCATATTCTGCGGTAACATTGGATATGCGGGGTGATTTGGGAAAGTTCCATCTAGTTCTTGGTAAATAGCATCTATGTCAAGCTTTGTTTTTTGCCTAAGTTGATCCACGAATATCCCGGCCATTCCATTGCCTGAATCATACCCAAGTCTGATCTCCGATAAATTACCAACCAGTCCAAGACAATGGTCAATCCAGATGTCAAGTATCCTCTTGCTCTCTACTTGACCTGTCAATCCAGAAGGGGTCTTAAAGTCTTGACGCTCTATCTTGTCTCTCAAAGCCTCTAGTCCGGTACCTAGTCCAAGGGAAGTAATGCAGCCATTCTTGAGACCGCCCGAAATCTTAATGCCCGAGTAGACTCCTGGATTATGGCTAGCCGTCACCATAAATCCTCCAGCGTAGCCAAACCTTGCAATCGAGAAGTTCAACATGTCTGTTGTAACCAAGCCGATATCTACAACATTTCTACCCTGGGTAACTAGACCCCTTACTAGTGAGTTGGCAAGCTGCTCAGACTCTGGTCGCATATCTCGACCAACTACAATTTCACCTGGGGAAAAATAATCTGCCCCCGCTTTACCCAATAAAAAAGCTAGTTGAGGAGTAACGTCCTCAACTAGCCCGCGAATATCGTAACTTTTAAACACGTCAAAATTAATTTTCACGTGAAACCTCCAGACAATAGAAACAGTAGCGCATGTCACACCACACGTTCAAAAAGCAACACCAAACTGTCATTTCCCCTTTGATTACCTCTGTAGACAACCACCAGAGAAACCCATTTTTGTTTTACTCATCTATTGTATCATGGTTGTGTTAAATGTAAAGCTGATTGTTGTCCTAGCAAAAGACCGGTCTTGTGGGTTATAAATATGCTATATAATAAAACATATGCAGTCCGCCAAGATTCATACTAGAAGCTTTGATTTAATTGACAATCAACAAGATTGGGATCAATTAGTCCAATCTTCTCCGGATAATCACCCCTTGCAGCTTTGGGGTTGGGGTGAACAAAAAGCCAATTTTGGCTGGAAACCCTACAGAATAGCCTCCCGCCTTGAGAACCTTGCTATGCAGGTCTTATTAAAACCAATACCAAAGACTGGCTACTTCCTTGGTCATGTCCCAAGAGGACCCATACGGATTGTGGATAGGCTAAGCACAAACCAAACTTCTAGACCTGGACTCCAGGATACTATTGACTTTCTAGAATCAATCAAGGTTATATCCTTGAGACTTGAACCCAACAACCTAGAGTCTGATCCGAATCCCCCCAGTTTATTACAATATGCCAAGACCTACTCCGGTCATGTCCTGACAAATCATACTTTGATCGTTGATCTAAACAAAAGCATTGAAGAGCTTAGATCCAATATGTCTAACAGTTGTCGGTATAATGTTAATAAGTCTGCAAAACAAGCTTCAGTAGTTAGTCTTCTTGATTACCCCGAATATTATCCAGATATTTATAGTATCTATCAAGAAACAGCCCGAAGGGCAGGATTCAATTTATATACTTTTGATTACTATAAATCACAGCTTAACAACCTTTGTGACAATCTTGATATTCTAATTAGTATCGATAATAAAACCAGCAAGCCCATAGCTTTTCTCTGGAATATATATAGTAAGAACATTACTTTTGAACTATATGCTGGCGTAAACTCTCAAGGTCGTAAGTTGCGAGCAAACTACAATCTAAAATACCAAGCGATCTTAAGGGCAAAACAAAGAGGTCAAAAAGTTTATGACTTCAATGGGCGACTTAATGAACAAGTAGATTCTTTCAAGCGATCTTTCGGACCTACTGTAGTTGATAGGATGACTACTCAAAAGATTGTTCTAAGTAGGCTTGATCAACCTTTTGAAATCTTAGAAAGTTTATACAGAAAAATCAAACGATATAGTAATATTTAACCATGATCAAACTACTTCCTTTTCAAAACTACGATCATCGACTCAAGAATCAGCACTTTCAACAGCTCTTTACTTGGGCTGAATTCAAGCATTCTACTGGGTGGAAGCCTTTTTATCTAGAATTTGATCGTCTACCTATTCTAGTGCTTAGTAAGGATTTGCCTATGATTGGTACGGTTTTCCAAATACCAAAGGGACCCGTGATTAAGCCAGACCAGTACGGTATTTTTGATCAACAGGTTCGAGATTATATCCGAACAAATTACAAACATCCAGCAATCCTTAGGGTTGACCCGCATGTTTTAGAATCTGATTTTGGAGCTCCTGAGGATTGGCAAAAAGAAAACACCCATATGCAATTCTCATCAACGGTTTTACTAGATACTACGAATTCTCTAGATGCTCTCCTATCTAGCTTCAAACAAAAAACCCGTTATAATATCCGCCTAGCTGGCAAAAGGGGAGTAGAAATAGTCAATAGTCAAAAATCCCAAATACCCATCCGAGAATCGATTGATGCCCTATATGCCCTGATGGCAGTTACTCAATCTCGGGCAGGCTATTTCCTGAGACCAAAAGCCTATTTTGCAAACTACTGGAATAGATACCACCAGGCCGAACAGGGAACATTTATTTTTGCCAAATATCAGGGTCAGATCATTGCTGGAGGGTTTTTTATCTATCATGACAAGCTGGGTTATTACAAAGATGGTGGATCAAATGGTCATCATCGCTCAAGTATGGCTCCTTATTTACTCCAATGGGAGGCAATCTCATATCTCAGATCCCAGGGAGTAGAGAAGTATGATTTTGTTGGAGCACCTCACTCCTCTCAGCTTGATAACAACCACCCATTTGAATCAATTTACAAATTCAAATCAATGTTTAATCCTAAGATTACTGACTATGCTGGTATCTACAATGTTCCGCTATGCCCCGATAGATATAATCGATACCAAAAATACTTTAAGTATTACAATTCAATCTATATCAGAGCCAAGAAAGATATCTTTTATTGATCCTAAACTTAATTAGAGTGTTTCAAGACTTGAATCAATCTCAATATTAACTGGAATATGGCGCACTATCATCTGATAGGCAAGAGCAGCAATCATTGCGGCATTATCTGTACAAAGTGCTCTTGGTGGTAAAAAAACCTTAACCCTTCTTCCGGTAAACCTTTCAACCAGTTGATCCCTGAGTAAACTATTTGCCATCACACCACCCCCTAGAATAATTGAAGCAGGCTTGGTCTGGTTAAAAGCGATCTCGAATTTATCAACTATAGTATCTACTACATTTTTCTGAAAACTGGCTGCCAGATCCCGTTTAACATTATCGTTCCATTGACCCTGGTCTTTGAGTTGGGTAACCAGCCTTAATACTGCTGTTTTAAGCCCCGAGAAGCTAAATTCTAGACTATCCTTACCCAAACGAGCTTTTGGTAGCTGAAAAGCAGTGTTATCACCCCCTACGGCAAAGTTTGACAGTTTAGCACCCCCAGGATAGCCAAAACCCACTAGCCTAGCGACCTTATCAAATGCCTCACCTGCCGCATCATCCCTAGTAGCTCCCATCAGTTGATGCTTCAAGTCTTGATCCACAAATTGAATATCGGTATGAGCACCTGAAACTACCAGACTGAGAGTTGAGAACTCTGGCCACGCCTCGGGACCAGCTGGATTGATAAAATTTACAAAGCTATGTGCCAAAACATGGTTAACGCCTATCAAGGGTATTGAATATAGCTCTGATAGGGTTCTAGCAAACATATTACCAATGATCAGGGCGCCCATTAGTCCGGGTCCTCGAGTAACAGCAATATAATCAATCTGACCCATATCGATCCCAGTTTGTTCCAGTAGCTCCTCTAGAAGAGGCAGAATAATAGAGAAGTGCTCCCTAGAGGCTACTTCTGGGACGACGCCCCCATATTGATTGTGGGTTTTTTGACTAGCTACCAAGTGACCGATCAACTTATAGCCATCCTCTAAGATCGCCAAAGAGGTTTCATCACAAGAGCTTTCTATTGATAATATTCTCATATACTAGGTAAGTGGTGTACCTGGAGGGAGTTGAACCCCCGACCTTTGGAACCGCAATCCAACGCTCTATCCAACTGAGCTACAGGTACATCTAAATCTTATTATATAATTAAATCATGCAAATAGAAAAGACTACCTGGAAGACAAAGGTCGATCACCAACTTGACAGGGATCAATTCTGGCTCTGGATAATCCTACTTACTATCAGCCTACCTATCACAATATTCTTCAAATCCTGGCTAGTTTCCATAATCGTTTCCTTAATAATAATCCTAATATTAATCAACCAAACAAAGCCCCCTAGCCTTATAAGCTACAAGCTAACCACTAAGTCAATCGAGATCAATAAGACCAACCATCCTTTGCAAAACTTTACTAGTATTGCCATCACTGGTTCTAAAATAATTGTCTTAAAGCATCAAAAGCGTTTTAAGGCTCCTTTGGAGATTCATCTACCCAACAATCTTGAGCAACAATACAAAGTAATTACTATAATCACATCAGTTCTACCCGTAGAATGAGATGAGAGCCAGTAGCTCAATACATGCACTCCTGCCCAACACATTGCGTATTACAAACAAAACTCAACTCTCCCTGAGCTGTATCAGGTGGTCATAAAATAATAAACCACAAAGTCAGTTGGGGTTGGCCAGAGAATACAAATTCTCATCTAATGTCATCATAAGCGATGGTTTTTGTAGTCCAATCACTCTCTATCACAGCTTCGCGACCATTGGAAGTAACCTTAATATCAATATACTTTACAGTTCCACGGCTGGGGGTCTTTATCATTATTATTTAATAAACAAAAATGACCCCATGGGGTCATTTTCCATTGTGGGTTCTATCTGGCGGAGAGGGAGGGATTCGAACCCTCGCACCAGCTTTCGCCGGTCTACCGGTTTAGCAAACCAGCCCCTTCAGCCACTTGGGTACCTCTCCAGATAGTAATTCAAACTCTATAGATATAGAGTCCTATAAGATTATAGCATCTCTTCGGTAAATTTCTAGATAGCTTGATAGATAAGTTAATGGCTAAGTAATCAACAGCAAGACAGCCTCAACCTATCCATCCCAAAAGTTGGTTTTCGGGGGCTATAGTATAAATCGCTCTAGGATCTTAGGGGCATTATCAATTGCAACTGCCTAGGATCAATTGGGGAAGCGTTTATCACGACCGGATCATTTTGACTAACAACATTGACTTGTATCTCTTCAGAATCCAAAGCCTTAATTGACGGTAGTAAGTAGCTAGCATTCAGGCTGATATTAATCTCTTCACCCTGATAATTAATCTTGATATCGGTGCTGTTGTGTCCATATTGAGTATCCGAACTGTTAATCGTTAGTTTTCCAGCCCTAAAAAGTAGGGTAATAATATGGGAATTTTCCCGAGAGAAAACATCTGCCATTTTGACGGCATCAATCAGTTCTTGGCGATTGAGACTAACTTGATTACTTAACTCCTTAGGAATAATCATCTGATAATCGGGAAAATTTCCTTCAATTAGTCTAGTAATAAAACTAATCTCATCAATCACAAACAAAGCCTGTTTGCCATCACAAAACAACTGAACCTCTTCTGCCTCTGATTGAGAAATAATCCTCATCAATTCGACAATAGAATTGATAGGTAACAATATCCCATTATCTAATTGGCCTTCAAAATCAATCTTGTATTCAGATAGCCTATATGAGTCAGTTGAGACCAGGACGATATTATCAGCCTTTTTGTAAAGATAGACCGATGATAACGACGGATGATTTTGATCAATACTAGCTGCGAAAGAGGTTTTTTGAAAACCCTCCAATAATTCTTTTGAGTTAAATTTCAAGGGTTTGATATTTCTATCAAAACTAATTGTTACAAAATCTTCAGGGTTTGCTAAGTTCACCCTAGAATCAAACCCATCACTAACTATTTCCAAAACCCCTTGACTAGCCACTAACTGTAATTTATCAGATTTAACATTGCTAATGATATCGGTAATTAGTTTTGCCTGCACTAAGATGTCTCCTGGTATCTCCGTCTTACATCCCAACTCATAAATCATAGAGGTTTCCAGGTTACTGGCTTCGAGAACTAAACCCTGATCAGTTGCTCTAAATAAAATATTACTAAGCACGGGTAGATTCAATCTACTAGAAGTAACCCTAGAAACTGACATCAGTGCCTTACTTAGTAATTTTTGGGATACGGATATTTTCATAGTATTTCCTTTCTAATTAATAATAAAGATAGTAGTAATAGTAGGCTTTGTGAAAAACCTGGATAAACAAAAACCCAACCAGGATTATCCAAACAAGAACCGAATGAATAAAACTGTTTAACTGTTGGGGTTACAATGTGGAATAGTTTAGAACTAACCAACTGGCTGTTGATAAGTAGGGAGTTATCCATAAGGCGGTTCATTAGTTGTTGATAAGTTCCTTTAAAGTATCTCTATCACTTTTAATCTCAGCTTGATCTTGATCTAATTGTTTTTTGATTTTCTTAACGCCATAAAGTATAGTAGTGTGATCACGATTACCAATGATTGTAGCGATTTGAGGATAACTCATATTAAAGTCATAATAGAATAGATACATTGCCATCTGCCTTGGATAGGCAATCTCGCGACTTCTTTTTTGACCCAATATATCATTAACGGATACTTCAAAGTATTCAGCAACACGTTCTAAGACCTGTCTAGGTTTTAGGCGTCTTTTTTGGTTTGATACACCAAGTATTATTGATACTTCCTGAGAAGTCAAAGACCTTTCCTTGATTGATTGATGAGCTCCAATTTTTTTTACAGCACCCTCTAGGTCGCGAATGTTAGATTTGACCGTTTCTGCAACTAAAGAAATAATCTCTTGACTAATACTAACCTCGGTAGATTTTGCCGTATTACTAACAATTGCTTCGCGGGTTTCGTAGTTTGGTAATTGAATATCCGCCACCATTCCGCCCTCAAATCTTGAACGTAACCTCTCTTCTAGTGTCGGAATCTCTCCAGGAGGCCTATCTGAGGTCAGGACAATCTGTTTGTTGGCATGATAGAGGGCATTGAAGGTGTGAAAGAACTCTTCCTGGGTGGCATCTTTTCCGGCAATAAATTGCATATCATCTACTAGTAATAAATCAGCCTTGCGGTATTTGTCGGTAAATTTTTGTCCTTTCTTGATTGCTGAAATGAATTCATTAGTAAAGTCTTCAGAAGTAATATAATGACTGTTGATATCAGGAAAAGCTTGCTTGAGACTTGATTTGATTGCCCAGAGTAAGTGAGTCTTACCAACGCCGGGTGGACCATAGATAAATAGAGGATTATAGCGCTCACCTGGGTTCTGTGAGACATGAAGAGCGGCAGCATAGGCGAGATTATTGCTTGACCCAACCACAAAATTGTCAAAAGTATACTTATCAAGTAACCCATTAGTCTTGATTTGTAGATGGGTTTGTGGTTGATTTTGGTTTAAGAGAATATCGCTAGTAGGGTTTTGTTTTTGGTTGCTGGTTTGGTAGCTAAGCTTGATATTGGTTTGTCCAAGTTTTTTACTAAGAACAGCAACTATTTTATTGTTTAACTTATCTTTTGCAAATTTCTGGGCAAAACTACTATTAAGAATCAGGATATAACTAGATGAAGATGGGTCAGAAGAGTCTAGGTCAGAATTTCTGAGCCAGATGTATTGACTACTACTGAGATCAGCCTGTAACTCACCCAAGCATAGTCGCCAAACGGTAGAAAGATTGTGATTGTTTTGCCCCTCCATTTAAGACTCATTATAGGGTACTTGGTAGTTTTCCACAAGGATGAAAAGCAAAATATTTTGATATTTATCCACAGGTAAAAATAATTTCATATCTGTAGATAAGGTTAAAAAGTTTTATGTGGAGAGAATTGTGGATAAAAAATAGACTTGTATTTGCTAGGATTTTTAGTTATAATACCCAAGTTATGAGTCTAACCTATAGAGCAAAGAAACGTAAACGCCTGCGTAAGCATGGATTCTTTAAGAGGATGTCAACCCGTGCGGGTAAAGCAATTCTTGCTAGAAGAAGAAATAAACAAAGAAAGAGAATAACAGTTTAATCTACTTGTAGATGCTTGCCAGAAATCAAAGGCTGAGGGACTCTGGATCCATTCAGAGAACCCTGAGAAAGAGTAAGAAAGTAGATATAGTCTGGGCAAATATTTATATTAGCAAGACTAAGATTCGAAATACGAGGGGGGCAGTAATAGTCAGTAAAAAGGTTAGTAAAAAAGCAATAATTCGCAATAGAATCAGAAGAAAAATCTATGAACAAATCCGGCAAACTATTAGAGAGCAACCACTCTCTTGTGATATAGTATTAGTTGTGAAACAAGAAATCTCCCAGCTTGACTCAAAGATTATTGGGCGAGATCTCATTGGCGGGTTAGGTAAGGGTCTTGATTTTAATGTAGACGGGGGGCAGGTTGATATCAATAAGTAGATTAATGATTGGATTGATTAAGGCTTATCAGGCTACTTTGTCTCCAGACCATGGCCTGATGAGATTTAAGTATCCTTTGGGTTTTTGTCAAAGTCCTGAAACCTGTAGCGAGTATGGTCTAAGGCAATACTCAGAGCTAGGATTTTTTCAAGCAACTGTTAATACGGGTAAGAGAATTATTGGGTGTAGTCAGTTTAAAGGAAGGAAATAAATCATGGAGAAGCTTTTTAATTTTTTAATTGTTCCGATGCTCAATCTGCTGATGCTAATATATGCAATCTTGCCCGGCAATGATTTTGGTGTAGCGGTCATAATAGTCACAATTCTTATTAGGTTGGTACTTTGGCCAGTTAATAGTAAGCAACTACACTCCCAAAAGAAGCTTAGAGAGTTACAGCCTGAGATTCGGAAGATTAAGCAAAAAAGCAAGGGAGACCGCCAAAAAGAGCAGGCTATGTTGGCTCAGCTTTATAAAGATCAAGAGGTTAATCCAGCAGGGTCTTGCTTGATGGCAATAGTCCAATTACCATTTATGGCTTCGTTGTACTTTGTCTTCCAAAGAAGCTCCAAGGAGTTTGGTGAGATATTCGGTAGTCTTTATGGATTACTACAAAACAATCAATTTATATTGGATCTAAAGAACAATCCTGCTTTGTACGACCCTAGCCTGCTTGGTTTTATTCATCTGACAAAACCAAGCATCGCTCTAGCTGTTTTGGCAGGATTAGGACAGTTCATCCAGACTAGGATGCTGCAGACAAATCAGGCGAGTACTAAATCTGAGAGTAAGAAGAAACAGCCTAGCCCCCAAGAAGATATGATGCGCGGGATGACCTATGCTTTTCCGCTCTTTACGATCTTTATTGGTAGTAGATTACCAGCAGCACTCTCACTTTACTGGCTAGTATCTACTATTGTTAGTATTATTCAGCAATACTTAGTTTTAAATAAAGAAGTAAGGAAGATGGAAGGGGAGGGTAATGAATAATCAAGAGGTTTTAGGTTGGCTTAGGGGGGTTGTAAAAATCTTCGATTCTGGTGCAAGTGTAGATTATATTGAGCATACTAGACCAGAGTTCAAAATTATTACAGAAGATTCTAGGTTGATTGGTAGCCATGGTGAGAACCTTAAAGCACTTGAATATCTAGTGGGTCAGGTGTCAGAATATCAGCAAGGCTCCAGACCAAGCTTGGATATTAATGATTACAAGAAAGAGCGTCAGGAGAAGTTGATGATGATGGCAGAGGGTGCTGCGGATCAGGTGGTAGCTACTGGAAGAGACAAGGTGTTGTCTGAAATGAATAGTTTTGAAAGAAGAATTATTCATATGGTGTTAGCGGACAGAGCTGATGTAGAGACCGAAAGCGTGGGCGACGGAAGGTTGAAACGGGTCAAGATAATTCCAAAAAAATGAAGCTGATTAATCAGCTGATAGACCGGACTAGAAATTTTGATAGGGAGCATTACTCTGGTAGCCAAGGGTTTTTTAACCAAATATGCCAAGATGTTCAACAAAGGTCTTCTTGTATTGGGCAACACACTATCAGCATAGGACAAATTTTATTAGGTTAAGTAATGTTGATTCATGGGTTAAGACTTGATAATTTTCGGAGCTATCAATCATTGAGCTTTGAGTTTACCGCACCAGTCACTGTAATTATTGGTCAGAATGGTAAGGGTAAGACCAATCTAATCGAAGCGATTTATCTGACAAGCCTGAGTAAGTCTTGGCGAACAAAAGATCAAAATCTGGTCGGGCAACACGGGGAGGGCTATCAGGTTCAAGCGATTTGGGATAAGGATGATATCACGGTTAGCTATCAACCAAAGACTCGCAAAGTTATTACGAGATCTGGTGTCGAGATTAAGCCAGGGCAACTAGTTGGGCTTAATCCACTAATCTTATTTGAGCCCAACAATCTAAATTTTTTTCTTTTAGGGCCGAGTTATCGCAGGAATTATTTAGATCAAATTCTTTGTCAGCTGGACAGTTACTACCTAAGCAGCCTTAATAAATATACAAAAGTTGTCCGACAACGTAATAATGCCCTGAGAAAACAACTCAGCCAAGATTTGCTATTTGCCTACAACTTACAATTGGTTGAGTACGGTTGGTTTATTCATCAACAAAGAGCTAAGTTGGTAGACTATTATAATCAAGAATTAACAATTTGGTATCAAAAGATAAGCGGACAAAAAGAGATACTAACTATTGAGTATTATAGTAATATTGGACTTGATCCAGATCAATACCTGACAAGGCTAGGTAGTAGCTTATCAAAAGATTTAACCAGACAATCTACATCGGTTGGGGTACATCACGATGATCTTGTGGTTAGAATTAATGAGCAAGAAGTGGGAGACTATGCCAGTAGGGGAGAAAGCAGAACGGTGATACTTGCTATGAAGCAAGCAGAATTAGTCCATATAGAGCAATCTTTGAATAAGAGCGCTCTATTCTTGCTGGACGATGTGATTAGTGAGCTGGACTACCTTAGAAGGAGACAGTTACTTTCTATCTTAGATCGACAACAATCGATTATTACCACCACAGAAGCAGTTTCAGGGTTAACAGATCAGTCTACCGTTCTTAGTCTTTAGTTAGTATTGTCCCCCTCTTTCAGCACGAGGCACAAAAGATTGAGAATGGCATAGGTAGAATAAAGGACGAAGAGCTTGAGAATAATAATAAATATTATCTTTAGACTTCTATTAGTTACTTCAGGTGTAAGGGGGAGATTATTGAGATTGACCAGAGGAATAATATCGTATAAATCTGAAAGAGCATATAGCTCAGGGCTTTTAAGATCTTAGTCTGAGGATCAGATTTTGTTTGGATATTGCTATACGGTATTATAAGATAAATAGCATGGTGAATTGGGGTAAACTAGTGATTAGACCAGGGATTAACGCAATTAGGCAACATAAGTTAACGATTGTTATCTGGGCATCAATTTTAATATTAGGGCTATTTACCTATGTAAGAGTTTTATTAAAAGAGGGGTTTCCTTCGTTTGAAGTCCCGATAATTGTTATTGATGCCAACTATCTAGTGAATGATCAGATTAGGGTTGATCAAGAGGTTGGATTACCAGTTGCCAATAAGATACTCCAAGATATTGAAGGCAGTGTTGATTTCCAGATTACCTCTTATCAAAATGGCTTTAATCTAGTGGTTAGATTTGGGGATAATGTAGATCTAGGGCAGAAGCGGACTGAGATTGATCAAGTCCTAGAACAGTATCGGCTAGAGTATCAAGGCTTTATTGCAAATACTAGCACCGTAGATGCAACTAAATTCCTGAATAAATATGACTTGTTACTTAGCTTTGCTCCAGCACCAATGACCGACCAGGGGCTAATGACGGACTTTGTAAGTAAGCTAGCAGATAACTCTGATCTGGTAGATCTTGAGGTAGTTCCACTATATCAACAGACTACCGACCCTTCTACTGGTCAGAATAAGCAGGTTCAGATAGGGATTGGACGAGTGGGATATAGAGACAATGGTCAACTAATTTTTAGACCAGCTATTAATATAGGACTTGTAAAAGCAAGTCAGATGGGCGTGATAGAGTTTTCAGACAGTATTAAGAAGACAGTCGACCAAATAATGGAGGGTCAAGAGTATCAAGATAGCAGGTTAATCTATAGTGGAGATTTTGCTAAAAGCTTAGCAGATCAGCTAGGGTCCCTGGAGGAGAATATCCTAGAAGGGATTTTGATAGTAGTACTCGTTACAGGACTAATCATTAGTTTTAGGGCGGCGATTGTCACGGCCCTATTTATGTTGACCGTATTGGCAATAGTTTTCATTTCGATGGAGATATTTGGCAAAAGTCTCAATACCGTTTCTTTGTTTGCATTAATTTTAACTCTCGGATTATTTGTTGATGATGCCACCGTAATGGTTGAGTCAATAGAGGCGGACAATCAGACCGGTAAGGATAGACTTTTGGTAGTTAGGTCTGGGGTTGGTAGAGTTGCCAAGGCGACTATTGCAGGAACACTGACAACTATTTTGGTGTTTCTCCCATTAATCTTTATTAAGGGCGTGTTGGGGCAGTTTATTAAGATTTTGCCAGAAACAGTCGTAATTGCATTATTAGCCTCACTAATCACTTCGGTAGTACTTGTACCTTTTTTGAGTTATCAAATTGTCTTGCCCAAAAAACCCAAGAGGGTTCATAGCGGGTTGTGCAAACTAAGTCTTGGTAGCTGGATTAGAAGGTTTGCTCAGACATATAGTAGATTTATCATGCAACTTGGTGATTCAACTTCAAAAAAGACTATCACGATTGCTAGCTCAGTTATCTTGGGGTTAATTTGCTTAATAGCTTCGGGGGTATTTTTTAGTAAGCTTGGGTTTGATATTTTTCCAAATCCCCGAGATAGCGAAGGGATAATTATCAAGGGAATTCCAGCAAGTCAGCTAAGCCTAGAAGATTTATCTAGGATCACAGAAGAGATCGATCATACTATCATTGATTCTGTGGGTGATTATAGTCAAGAGGTTTATTACTTGATCGCAAATCCTCAGGCAGTTTATCTGCAAATTAAATTAATAGATAGTAAGAGGCCAAGAGCATCTGTTTTGAGTGAGAGATTGCAGGCCAGACTAGCTCAAATCCAGGGAATCAGCCTAGAGGTCAATCAGGAGGCAGTAGGCCCACCTTCTGAAGAATACCCCTTTGAATTTAGGGTGTATATTGATCAGGACAATATGAACAGCTTAGCAAAAGATCTGGAAGATTATCTATCTAATATTGTGATTCAATCGGAATCGAGCATTACCCCAATAACAATTGATCAGGTAGCCACTAGTGGACTTGGTGAGGTATCTAGAACCAAGGAGGGCAGATACCTTCTGGTCGGTGTTAAGTTCAATTCTGATAGTGTTAATGAGATGATTACAAGCCTAAGACAGAAAATCCTGGAGCATTACGATGAGGAGTATCTTAAGAAATACTCAATAAATCAATCAAATTTTGATTTTGAGGTGGGTCAAGAGAGTGAAAATGCCAAGAGCTTTGAATCAATACAGTACGGATTTATCTTGGCGTTGATATTAATGTTGGGCTTATTGGTTGTAATGTTTAGATCGGTACTTCAGTCAATTCTTATCTTTATTGCTATACCCTTTGGATTCTTGGGGGTTTCGATGGCTTTGTATTTTACCAGCAATCCGGTGAGTTTTTTTGTGATGGTTGGACTAACTGGCCTAGTTGGGATTGCGGTTAATAATAGTATTATGATTACTGATTATTACAATCAAGAGAAAGCACTAGGTCAAGATATATATCAAGCAGCAGGTAATGCGATAAATAAGAGACTTAGGGCATTAATAACTACATCACTAACTACAATCTTAGCCTTGGTACCATTGGTCTTGACGGATCCATTCTGGGAACCTCTAGCATTGACAATTATTTTTGGATTATTATCTTCTACGCTTCTGGTAATCTTTGCCTTTCCTTATTATTTAATATTTGCCGAAAGTCTGAGCACGAGAATTAAACAACCAAAACCGGAGGTAACAAATGAAAACAAGCATTAAGAAACTATTACCAGAGAGGCTAATCAATGGTTACCATCTCGGTTGGGCGGTATTAGCGAATATCTGGTACCGATATCCAAGTAGAGAGATTACAGTGATTGCCCTCAATGGCTCAAAGGGTAAGACCACATCTGCCAATATGATTAGGCAGATTCTGGGGTCAGATGGTACAAAGGTTGGCTTGATTAGTACCGCAAATATTGTAGTGGGTGAAGAGGAAAGATTGAATTCCTATCATATGACTATGCCAGGTAGAGCAATAATTCAAAAGCTAATTCGAGAAATGGTTGAGCAGGGATGTAAATACCTAATATTGGAAGTAACTTCAGAGGGTCAAGTTCAATATCGACATTGGGGGTTGGATATAGATTATTTGGTTTACCTAAATTTAATGGATGAAAGGCAGGAAGCTCACCATTTTAACTATAATCAACTCAGGGAAGATAATTCTAGAGTATTTAGGATGGTTTCTCGGCAGAATACCAAGAAGAAGTTTCAGGCCAAGTTTACAAAACTGCTCTTACTGAACCGGGATGATCCTGAGGCAGAATATTATATCAATCAATTCGATCACAAGATTAAGAGCTTTGGTAAAGACCCAGGCTATGATTATTGGCTTAATGATATCCTTGAGACCAGGGAGGGTTTAAGATTTGAGGTCAATCAATTTAAATACCAAATCCCAATTGGGGGAGAGTATAATGCTGATAATGCTCTTGCGGCAATTGCTCTAACAAGTGAGATTGGAGTCGATCAGCAGCGGATAGCCAAAGTCCTCTCGGGGCTAGATCAGATACCCGGCAGATTTGAAAGAATAGAGGCGGGTCAAGAGTTTGGGGTGATAGTTGATTATGCTTATGAACAGGCAGGAATTAGGGGCTTGCTGAAATCTGTTAATAATATCAAGGATCAGGAGTCCGAAGTCTGGGTATTGATAGGTGGACAAGGAGGAGGCCGAGATAAGAAAAAGCGTCCAGAAATAGGAAAGATAGCGATGGAGAATGCTGATAAGGTAGTGATCACAGATGATGATCCTTATGAAGAAGAGCCAATAAATATTATCAAGGATATTGAGAAAGGCGTCAGAGAGGTTTCAAAGGCTAAGAATAAGGACTATTTCCTGATCCAAGATAGAAGGGAAGCAATTGCTTTTGCTCTAAAATCTGCTCAAGCTAAGGATGTAGTGGTCATAGCCTGTAAGGGGGCGGATCAATTGATGATGCGCAAGGGGGGATCAGTGCCTTGGGATGACCGACAAGTAGTAAGAGAAGAGTTGGCAAAGTTGGATTATAAGAGGGGGGACAAGACAGAATAGCTTGATTATCGAGATTACTATATAATACAAGATATGATAAATATTGGTTTGATGCCTTATAGTTTAGGCGGTGGGGTGACAGAAACTGAATCAAGTGCTCAGGCGATTTTTGATCAGCTTTTGCCTCATCTAGAACAAAGAGGGATTGAATATGGTGTCTTGGAAGCTATTACCCCAAATGGCTTACCAAGAGTTAGCAATTCACGAATCAAAAACTACGCTGCATTGATCGGTATGAATAGGTCACTAAAGTCGAGCCTAGTTTCCAGTATTAGTAAAGAAGACCAGATATTATTGACACTCGGGGGAGATCGAGGTTCGATTTTGTCTTCTGCTTTTGCGACCAAAGAACTTTATCCACAAGCAGCAATAGTTTATTTTTCTGGATTTGGGGATAGCTTTATGCCTGGCACTAGCTCAAGTGAGTGGCTAAATAATTCAATTGTTCCTAGCTTACTTGGTAGGGCAGCAGCTAAAGATCTACCCACTAAGGGCTATAGGGATTTTGAGATGATGATTATTGGCCCGCAGTATCTTGAGAGGGTTGAGCTGGAATATATTAAGGGTCAAAATATCAAATACTTTGGAGTCAACCAAATATTAGTAGGAGGATTCAAGCCACTGATTCAGGCAATTCGTCAAACCCTTGGGCACAAGCCCGTTCATGTATTTTTCTCGATGGATACGATGAACTTTCAAGATTTCCCAGGGATCAGTCAGCCCAACCAGGGTGGATTTAGCTACCGTGAGATTAAGCTAATTTTTTCTGAACTAGCCAAAAAGCAGATTAGGGGAATATCTTTTGCTGATCAAGCACCAGAATTCGATCACGAAGAAAGAACATTGACTTTGGCTACAGAGTTAATATTAGATCTCGTAGGCTAAATGGACGGTTGGATTGGATTTTGTTTTAAGATTACTATATAATTAACTTACCAGCTGTTATTGTTGTTCGGACGCGGGGTGGAGCAGTCAGGTAGCTCGTCGGGCTCATAACCCGGAGGTCGTAGGTTCAAATCCTACCCCCGCAACCATCCCCGTAGTGGGGTGAAAATTCACAAGACCGATATCTTCGTCATGGCGACATTTCAATAGTAGGCTCAAGAATACCGACTATTAGCCAAATATAAACTCTAGCCAATGTAGATAGTTTGCTTTTTTACTTCTTATCTCTGGGTTTGCTGTGGTCTGGGTTGGTTCTTCTCCAGGAATGATGATAACATTTTCGTTTTCTTTTTTGAGTCCAAGTCTAGCCCTAGCCTCACGCTCCTGGTAGGAATCAGATTTGTAATATTCCAACTGATATTTTAGCTGATTATTCTCTTCTTCTAGGGTACTAATGTCAGTCTCAAGATTTGAGATCTGGGGATTAAAAAACCTTGCACTTGAGCTAACCCTGATCACGGCAAATACTAAGTATA
Organism: Candidatus Saccharibacteria bacterium; assembly: GCA_017983775.1. NCBI lineage: Bacteria > Candidatus Saccharimonadota > Candidatus Saccharimonadota bacterium. Next base: position 27,859 of record JAGOAT010000008.1, read on the forward strand.
AGATAATTAGAGTCCCGATAAGGATAATAATTTTCTGGGTATTGCGATTATTGAGATCCAGAAATTCATTCATGAAAGTTTATTTAATTTGTTGAGTTTGAATCGTTGCTACTAGTATTCTCTGATGATTGGGTGGTATCTGTGTCGGTAGAGTTTGAATTAGCTTCAGTGTCCTGTGTTGTCTCAGTCGGAAGCTTCCATTGCCAAGATTTGATAATATCAGTGTAATTTAGTTGGGCAAATTCTTCTCCAAAGCTTCCGTCGATAACAAAAGCCCCATAGCTACTACCATTATATAGATACAGGATTGGCGACTTCACTATTATTATGCTTCTGTTTTTTGAAGTATCAGTAGTGGTATTGGATTTTTGACTAGAGTTGCTAGTAGAGCTAGAAGAACTAGTGGCAGGCTTATAGATAATGGTCATTGCTTCTACACTATCTAAGAGGGTTTCTTGTTCTTTGACTATTTCGATATTGCTGGCTTGTTCTTGCTTCCACTCGGATATTACTTTTTCAAGGGTCTCATACTCACCCTTGAGTGGTTGAACTATGAAATCATTCTCTTTTTTTTGACCGTAAGTGGTATCTAGCTTACAGTCCTTGCTACTACTAAGGGAATTGTCTGCGCGCATCACAAAATTGAAGCAGTATCTATCTATTTCTACTAGGCCACTAGCAATCGTTGTTCTGATAATCTTTTCTAAGCTACTGACATGAGTTTGTTCCAGTTCTGCGGGTGTTGGTTCGGGTTCAGGATCTGGTTGTT
>JAGOAT010000009.1 GCA_017983775.1 Candidatus Saccharibacteria bacterium
GGGTAATTCAGGCGATTTGATCATTCATATTCAAGTTCGTCCAGACAAGCACTTCCAAAGGAGAGGGTCAGATATCGTTTCAGAATTAGAGATTGGGATGGTAGAGGCGGCTCTCGGTAAGGAAATAGAGATCGATGGAGTCTATGGTAAGGAAAGGGTAAGTGTTCCAGCCGGGACTCAGCCAAATGCCATCTTGAGAGTTAGGGGGAAGGGAATAGATCACGGTCATCTCAAAGGGGATCATTTGGTGGTGATAAGTGTAATAATTCCTAAAAAACTATCAAAAACTCAGAAGGAATTATTGGAAAAGTTTTCAAAGACTAGGGGTCGATTGTTCTAAAAACCAATAATAGGCACAACAAGCAGATAGGAGCTTGATGCAATATTCCTATTGCTAGACTACCAGCAATTCTTTTTAGGCATAGAGTGCGAGTATTATTAAGAATAATGAGGATAGCGCGAAAGAGAAGCAAGCTTGATTAGTTTCATGATAAAATAATCTTATGCTTAATCAGTTGATTGATCTTGTATCTTATCGTTTATTAGGGGCTACTTGCGGTGGCGTAGAGGTTAGTAGCTTCTTTGATCAGTTTTGTAAAAGTAGTGATGCCAAGGGTATAGACCTAGTCTATGTCATAGTCGGCAATTTAGCGAATATATTGATTGTAATTACAGTAGCTGCTGCTGTGCCAATAATCATGTTATCTGGTATTCAGATCATGCTTGGTGGTGTTAGTCCAGAACAGATTAAACAAGCAAAAAAAAGAATTACCAATATACTAACGGCATTATTCGGGGTGGTAGGATTTAATGTGGTTATAGATTTGTTGAGTGTGGAGGGGCCAATTTTTCAAGGAGTAGATTTTAATGATGGCAATCTAGTATCGATCTCTAGAGCAATTATTACAAATATTGTAGCTGTATTAACTGGAATCATTGGGGTTGTATCAGTCTATATGTTTATTACGGCTGGAATTAAGATGTTGACTTCGAGTGGTAATCCAAAGGCAATTGAGTCTGCCAAGAATACAATCTTGTATGCAATTATTGGTATGGCCGTAGCACTGTTTGCGGGAATAATTGTCAGGGTAGTTATAAGTGATATTGGAAAGATTGAGGTAGGATGGTCAAGATATTAATCTTGGGCTTCCAGCACCATGCTGTAGATTATGGTAAAATTGTAAATAGAATTAAAGTAGATAATTATGGATAAGATCAAGATAGATTCAATCAACGGTGCACCAGAAAATACAAATGATTTTTTTGCAAGATCAAGTAATGTAGTTGAGTTAATCTTAGTAATGGTTGGGATTGTAGCTGTATTAGTCGTAATGTACAACGGATTAATGATTATCATCGGGGGCAGTGATCCAAAAAAGATTGAGAAGCATATCCAGGGGCTAATTTGGGCTGCAATTGGGTTGGCGGTGGTGCTGATGTCGTATGCTTTGGTCAACTTTGTTATTGCTGGGTTTACCCCCCCTAGTAGCTAGGGCTTTGTTTTGATAGGTATTAAACCTAAGTTGATCATCTATGATGGCCATGCCTTACTCCATCGAAGTTTTCATGCTTTGCCAAATCTCAAGGATAAATCTGGTAGGCCTACAGGTGCAATTTATGGAGTAGCTAGAACAATTCTCGAGACAAATCAAAAGTATCAAGCCAATTATTGTATAGTAGCCTGGGATCAACCTGGACCAACTTTTCGCAATCAGGTATACCCTGAGTATAAGGCCAACCGTCAAGTACCGGATCAAGATTTAGTAGACCAGATAACTACTAGCCAAGAAGTTCTAGAAGGCTTGGGATTTCGGGTAATTGGCCTAAATGACTATGAAGCTGATGATTTAGTGGGCTCAATTGCTAGTCAGTATCAGGATAACTATCGGGTCTTAATTGTTACTGGAGACAGGGATCAATTGCAGTTACTGGGCCAAGATGTTGAGGTTTTATTACTAAGAACTTTTGGCAAGGATAAAATTTATACCAAAGAACTTTTTATAGAAGAATATGGATTTAGCCCCATTCATTTAATAGACTACAAGGCTCTTGCAGGAGACAATAGTGATAATATTCCTGGCGTACCAGGGATTGGTGATAAATCAGCTCGAGATTTATTGACTCAGTATCAAGACCTAGAAGATATTATTAAGCATTTGGAAGATTTAAAACCTAGATGGCAGAAATTAATTGAACAAAATGTCGACCTAGCAAAAACTAGTAAGCATTTAGCAACTATTATTACTAACCTTCATTTAGACTTAGACTTTAATCAGCTGGATTGCAAGCACTATAGTCAGGTTGAAGCTATGCGAGTAATTAAACAATACGATTTACATAGTTTGATTAGGTTGTTACCCCAGGGTCAAGATTTGCCAGAAGATGACTCTAGCGTGGATTCAAGTATCTATAGTTTATCGGAAGGTTTTGAAGATAAGATCAAGGGTCAACAGCTTCAGGGTTTGGAGCAAAGCGATTTTGATCTTGTCAAGCTTGTTAATACTAATAGTTTACCAAGCTCGGGCTATCTAGTCGGTAATCAGCTTAAGGCTTTGGTGTTGAAGCCTGATAGCGAGGTAGTTTTGTTTGATCTATCATTGGCTAGTCAGATTATTGAGAGAAATTTTAGCTCTGATCAGATACCAGGGCAATTCGTAGAGGCCTACAAATCAATGAAAAATAGCAATCAGTTGATCGAGCCTAGTTCTCAGGTCAGTTTATTTGGTGAAGAATTTGATTGGTTGAGTGCCGGCTGGGATCTTTGGGAGATGGCCAATAGGATAGAGTGGCCATTGATACCGGTTCTAAAAAAGATGGAAGATTATGGGACAATGCTTGACCTTAAACAGATTGAAAAACAGACAAAGGCCTTGAGGGGACGATTGTCAGAGATCGATCATCAAGCTCAGGATATAGCTGGGGAAGAGTTTAATCTCGGTTCGGTTAAACAGCTTCAAGGAATATTATTTGATAAGCTTAAGATTTCTAGTCAAGGTTTGAAGCGTAATAAAACTGGTATTTCCTTAGCAGCCGACCAGCTTGATAAACTAGAAGGTCAGCACCCCATTATCGATCTAATCAGGGATTATCGGATGATAAGTAAGTTGCTTAATACTTATTTAGAGACTCTGCCCAAGTTGGCTGATAAAGGGGCTAGGGTGCATACTACCTACAATCAAATAGGTGCTCAGACTGGTCGTCTTAGTTCGGTCAATCCAAACTTAATGAACATTCCTACCAGAACAGAACTAGGTAGAGCGGTAAAAAGTTGCTTCATTGCACCAGAGGGCAGGAGACTCATATCGGTTGATTATTCCCAGATAGATTTACGAGTAGCGGCAATACTTAGTCAAGATAAGAATCTATTAGATGCTTTTAGAAATCAGGAAGACATTCATAGACGAACGGCTAGTTTAATATATCAAGTGCCAATTGATCAGGTAACCAATCAGCAGAGGTATCAGGCCAAGGCAATAAACTTTGGAGTTTTGTATGGCATGGGGGCTCATGGTTTAGTACGAACATCAGGGATAGAATATCAGGAAGCAGAAGACTTTATAGAACGATATTTTAGGGCATTGCCCGATCTCAAACTTTATCTTGAGTCAGTCAAGCAGTTTGTCAGAGAGTATCAGTTTGTAGATACATACTTTGGCAGAAGAAGGCATTTCCCAGAAATTAATGCCAAATCCTTTCAATTACGGATGGCATCCGAGAGAGCTGCAATCAATTTGCCAATTCAGGGCACAGTAGCGGACTTGATGAAGTTGGCAATGATAGAGCTGGATCAACAATTACCCAAACAGGCTAGATTGATCATGCAAATTCATGATGAGCTTGTAGTGGAGGTAGATCAAAGTCAAGTAGATCAAGTAGTCAGGCAAGTCAAGCAGATCATGGAAGGTGTTTGGAGTTTTTCAATTCCGCTAAGCGCAGGTGTTAAAGTCGGACAAAATCTCGGTGAAATGATAGAAGTTTCTCACCTTAAAACTTGATCAGATGCCTGAGTTGCCAGAAGTAGAGATTGTCAGAAGAGGTCTTGATAAATATCTTAAGAACCAAAAGATTGTCAGGTGTGAAATCTTAACTCCTAAATCATTCAAGGGGGACGTGGCAATTATAGCAGGTGCCAGAATCCAGCAGTTTGATAGAAAGGGTAAACTACTAATACTAGGCTTGAATAATCATTACTCCCTATTAATACATTTAAGGATGACCGGACAATTGATAATTGTGGGCAAAGATCAACAATGGGGAGCCGGCCATCCCAATGATAGCTTTATTGGTAAAATGCCAGATAGGACTACTAGGGTAGTTATTCAATTCAAGGACTATGCTTTATACTTCAATGATCAAAGAAAATTTGGTTATATCGAACTTTGGCCAACCAATCAATTAATACAACACCCCTTCATTAGTAGGCTAGCTTTGGATATTCTTGATATGTCACGAGAACAATTTCAGACTAACATCTCAAAGAGACCAAAATCAAGCATCAAGTCAGCTTTATTAGATCAAGCTATGGTTGCTGGCATGGGAAACATTTATGTTGATGAGGCTCTAAATGTTGCTGGTATTAGGCCTGATCGTTTGACTTCTAGCCTAAGCCCTGAAGAGACCATTAAGGTCTATCAAGCCTCAATTGCTGTTATCAATCAAGGTATCAATGCAGGTGGGTCTACTAGCAAGAATTATGTCAATGTTGATGGTGGTAGGGGAAAATATCTAGATTTTGCTAGAGTCTATGGTCGAGCTGGACAGAAGTGTAATAATTGTCAGGCAATAATTATCAAGCAAAAACATGCAAGTCGAGGTACTCATTTTTGTCCAAACTGTCAGAGCTGATTAGACCTGTGATACAATACCTATATAATTAAACAAAAAGGATAAAATGCAGAAACGTAATTCAATAGCAGTAGTTTTGTTCTCAGTGTTTACTTTTGGTATTTATAATCTGTATTGGCTAGTTTCTACCAAGGAAGAATTAAATCAAAGAGGTGGTGATGTACCAACGGCTTGGTTAAGTATTATCCCACTAGTAAGTATTTGGTGGACCTGGAAATATTCTCAAGCTGTTCAGTTGGCAACAAAGGATCAGGTTAGTGCTGGAGTCAGTTTTTTATTATTGATACTGATTGGTAATATCGGAAATGGTATCTTACAAAGTTATTATAACGATACAAAATGAAATCTACCAAGCTGAAGCTTGATTTACATCGGGGGGTTGATTCTAAGAACCGGATTAGACTAATAGCGAACTGGAAAATGAATTTGGATATTCGAGAGAGTCTTGAGTATTGTCAGGTGATTGCCCAGGAGCTTGATCAAATTAGTCAGAATCCAGCTCTCGAAATAGTATTAGCACCAAGCACATTAGCTTTGCATTCAGTTCATGAGTATATTACTAGTCATAACCTTATAAACAAGATCAGTCTCGCTAGTCAAAATTTTTATAGTGAGGATAAAGGAGCTTATACTGGAGAAACATCCGTAGGAGCAGTTAGGGGTATGGTTGGTTATGGGATTATTGGACACAGTGAGAGGAGAAGAATTTTTGGCGAAAGTAGACAGCTGATTGCTAGGAAGGTAGCAGCAGCAGTTCGTCACGGCATTACCCCAGTACTTTGTATTGGTGAGACTTTAAAAGAAAAGGAAGATGGTCATACTAAGTCGGTGATTATCGACCAATTATCTAGTGGTCTTGCGATGATTAGTGATAGAGAGGTAGCAGGGCTGATAATTGCTTATGAGCCAGTTTGGGCTATTGGCTCTGGGAAGACTGCCAATAGCGAGGACATTTATTCGGTGATAGATAGTATTTATAACTATTTACTTGCCAATTACGATAGAGTGACAGCCGAGTCTGTCGAATATCTTTACGGTGGTAGTGTAGATGCAAATAATGTCGAGCAATTTGTGGGTGATACTTGCAACGGGGCGTTGATTGGGGGAGCGAGCAATACCCCTGCTGGGTTTATAGAAATCATCAGTAAATTTTATTAGTAAGGTCAATATAATCGCTAAGTTACCTAAGATTTTGTAATAATTGAAATCGTCAAAGAGGTGGATTCCCTATATTGTTCTCTGGGTAATCAGAGAATGGCACCCTAATGCAATCTGAAGCGTTCATCTTCAATATTTTTTCTGACCTTAATTGAGTCAAAATTCTAGTTTTGATTTTAGATTGCTATATAATATTGATAGGCACCAATAAATTCAGACTCAAGATAATCTTCGAGTCGTACTATCTATGGCTGCTGGGAGATTACTACTAAGGTTATTAAGGAGGAAATATGAGTCTAAGAGATGTTAGAATTGGTAAGAATGCACCAGAGATTGTTAATGCAGTTATCGAGATACCTAGGGGTGATAGAAATAAATATGAATATGATGAGCAGATGGACGTGATTAAACTCGATCGAGTCCAGTATACCGCAATGGCTTGTCCGCAGAACTACGTCTTCATACCAGATACTCATTGTGAAGATGGTGACCATTTGGATGGGTTCTTGTTTTCTAGCTTTGACTTAACCCAAGCTTGCGTAGTTGAGGCGAGAGTGATTGGTGTGATCTATATGGATGATGGAGGAGAACAGGATGATAAGGTGCTTTTGGTACCTGTTGAAGATATGCGTTTTGATCAAATTCAGGACATATCAGATTTGGCACCTCATTTGATCGAAGAGATCATCCACTACCTTAAGCATTATAAAGATATCAAAAAAGCACCAGGTATTGTAGAAATCACTGGCCATAAGGGCAAAGAACAGGGTGTCAAGGTGGTGGTCGAGGCAATCAATGCCTATGACCAACTATGAGCAAACTTTTAGAGGGGCTCAATCCGGAACAAGCTAGGGCAGTAGTCCAGACAGAGGGACCACTTTTAATATTGGCTGGGGCAGGTAGTGGCAAGACCAAGACCTTGACTCATAGGATTGCTTATTTAATTCAAGAAAAATCAGTTTTTCCAAGCAATATCTTGGCTGTTACTTTTACTAATAAAGCTGCTCAAGAGATGCGTTCTAGACTTTATAGACTCCTTGATGATCGAGACGCGGTATTGCCATATCTCGGTACATTTCATAGTATTGCTGTCAAGGTCCTAAGGAGCCAAATTACATTATTAGGACTAGAGCCAAATTTTACGATTTTTGATAGTGAAGATCAGCTCGGATTGATTAAACAGGCAATTAAAAACCTAGGCCTTACAAGCGATAAGCTCAACCCTTCAGCTGTCAAGCATCAGATATCAAGTGCTAAGAATGAATTAGTTACTCCGGAGGTTTACCGGCAATTAGCTAGTAGCTATTTTACTGAAATTGTAGCAAAGATCTATCCAGAGTATCAGAAGTTGCTTAGGCAAAATCAAGCTTTGGATTTTGATGATTTGCTAGTATATGTTGTCAGGGTTCTTGAGGAATTCCCAGATGTACTTAAGCAGTATCAAGATCAATTCAAATATATACTAGTTGATGAATATCAAGACACCAATAAGGTTCAGTATCGACTGGTCAGCCTCTTGGCTGCTAAGCATAAGAATATTTGTGTAGTAGGTGATGATTGGCAGAGCATATATTCTTGGAGGGGTGCTGATTATAGTAATATCTTGAATTTCCAAGATGATTGGCAAGATACTGAGATTATTAAGCTCGAGAAAAACTATCGTTCTACCCAATATATCTTAGATGGAGCACATAGTGTAATTATCAAGAATAAAGATCGTTCGAATAAGAAACTTTATGCGGCAGCAGGAGTTGGAGAAAAAATCAAGCTAAATACACTTTATAGTGATAAGCAAGAGGCCAGCTATATCTTAGATGAAATTACCAATTTACATAGTAGGGGCATTAACCTTAATGATGTAGCAATTCTTTATCGAACCAATGCTCAGTCGCGTAATCTCGAAGAATTTTTTATTCGCTATAATATTCCCTATACAATCATTGGAGGGACGAGATTTTATGATCGAATGGAGGTCAAGGATGCGCTGGCTTATTTGAAGATTTTAGTTCAGCCAAAAGATACTATTGCGTTCAGACGAGCTAGCTCAAAACCTAGTAGGGGGATAGGGGAGAAGACATTGATAGGAATCAATAATCAACTTGATCAAGCAGGGATGAATTATCATGACTTGTTGCAATTTCCAGATAAATACGGGTTGAAGGGCAAGGCCTTAGGTGGGATCAAGCAGCTGGGTATGATACTGATTAAATATCAGTCTATTAAGGATGAGCCATTGTATCAGATACTTCAGGAAATATTTGAACTGACTGGACTATATCAGTTTTATGAAGATGGTACGAGCGAGGGTCATGATCGTGTAGAGAATATTAAAGAATTGATCTCAGTCGCAAAGGCCTACAGCGATAGTAGCTTGTCGGACTTTCTTTCTGATATTGCTTTACTCACAGATTTTGACAATTGGGATAGTAGTCAAGAAAAAGTAAACTTAATGACGCTACATTCTGCTAAGGGCTTAGAGTTTGATACTGTATTTCTGATAGGGATGGAAGAAGGACTTTTGCCGCATAGTAATTCAATGGAAGAACAAAGTGATCTTGAGGAGGAGCGGAGACTATGTTATGTAGGGATGACTAGAGCCAAAAGGAGCCTTTATTTGACCCATACACATTATAGAACACTCTACGGTCGGCCAATGAACAACCGACCATCTAGATTTATAGATGACATTGACGATCAGGTAATAGCACGTGATCAAGGCTGGTACTAGATTTCAAATAGACGGATAGTATCAGTCCCACCAGTTACACCTTTGTGCTTACCAAATAAACTGACGACGATTTCACCATGTTGGACAATCTTATTTTTTAATAAATGATCAATCGTTGCCCTCGTCCCATTTTGGTTAGGGTTGCAGAGAATAGATTTTGTCCCCCAGACAATTGCCATCTGGTTGAATAATCGACGGTTGTGGGTCACGGTATAGATGCCAATTCCTGGCCTTAGACTAGACAAGGCTTTTGCGGTTGATCCAGAAGAGGTAGAGGCGATAATTACTTTGAGGTCTAGTTGCTTTGCTAGGTTTGTTGCTGCTTCTGCTAGGGCTAGTTGGGGATTTTGATTCGTGTATTGAATAGATTGAGACTGGTAATTTATAGTAGCTTCAGTAGCTAGGATAGTCCTTTTCATTAGCTGGATTACCTCAAGCGGGTAGTATCCAGCTGCAGTTTCCCCAGAAAGCATCAGACAGTCTGCTTGGTCAATCACTGCATTGGCAATGTCACTAACCTCAGCCCTAGTTGGCATTGGTGAATTAATCATGCTCTCGAGCATTTGGGTGGCTACGATCACTGGCTTTCTAGAGAGTTTTGCTAGCTTGATAATCCGTTTCTGAATCATTGGTACGTTTTCTATTGGGGTTTCGGTTCCAAGGTCTCCTCTGGCTACCATTACTACATCGCTACTAACAATAATTGATTCCAGGCTTCTTAGGGCGGCTTGAGTTTCTATCTTGGTAATAATGCCAATATGTTCAGCATTGGCTTTTTTTAGGATACCCCTAAGCTGTTCAACATCTTTGGCCTCCTGGACAAAGGATAGGGCTATATAGTCTACACCATTGTCTACTGCAAATCTGATGTCTTCCAGATCTTTACTAGTAATACTAGAGTTTTTGATCACAGTATCTGGCAAATTGATTCCTTGACGAGAAAAGACTATACCATTGTTTAGAACTTCACACTTTACGGACTTATCTTTAACGGAAAGAATTTTTAGTCTGATTTGGCCATCTCTTAAAAATACCCTATCTCCAACCTTGACTGAGTCAAAAAAATCAAACTGACTTGGTAGGATACCATCTTGATAATTGTCAGCCAGCGCAAGTAATATTTTTTGGCTGGCGATTAGGTTGATACCAGTATCAGGCAGAATACCCAAACGAATCTTTGGACCCTGCAAATCTGCTATCACACTAAGAGCTCGATTGTTATTCCTGGCTATTCTTCTAGCAGTAGTGATGATTCGGACAAAGTGTCTTTGATTGACATGTGACATATTTAACCTGAAAGCATTTACGCCAGCTTCTGCTAACTGGGTGAGTTGATCATCATCCCAGCAGCTTGGACCAACAGTAGCAATTATTTTGGTTTTTTTGATTTGTTGCATAGGTCTATTATAGCAAATGAATACTGTGGCTATATCATCATGGTGGGCTTAGGCAGTGTAGAATTCGGGATTTTATATCTAGACATTGAGAATGACAATTACATCGATAGGCCTTACCCCGGTTGTATTTTCCTAGCTTGTATACAATAGTCTCCCATGACAAGGCTTATTGCTCACAACTAATGTAAAATAGAAACATGCGCAAACGTTTGTTATTAGGATTTATCCTAACTGCTTTAGGTATAGTTGCCTTTTTAAACAATGGTGTTGTTGCTTCTCAGTCAGAGGTAGATACTGAAGTTCAGTTTTTTTTAAGTAGTAACGATACAGTGCTGGTTAGGCAGAAGATCGAGATTCGTAAGCAATCAGAGCGAGAACTACTCAGTGTTTTTCGTTTTAATAGCTTGACCGATCAGTTCACCAATCTAAGCATTCGGGCTGGTGATCAAGAGCTACCATTTAGTTTGCAGAAGTCGCAGAGAAATTTTCGAGGTCTCTCATATCCATATCAGACAGTTAGGGTGGATTTGGATCAGCTTTTATCTCAGGATCAAGATATTGAACTTGAGATTGAATACTTAGCAACCAACCTCGTCAGACGGTTTGGTGATAATTTCGAGCTTTATATACCCCCACTGGAAGATCCTGAAATTAATCTGATAAAGACCAGTTTTGATTATCCTGTAGATTGGCAGGTGCCAACCAATCTTGGAGCCAAGATCTCCCCGCTAGAGATTATTGATCAGCGACAATTCTATCAAGTAGAAGCTTTTGATCAAGATCCCCTTGTTATTCAGTTTGGTGATAGTGTGATTTATAACCTTACTTTAAATCTCGATTTGAATAATCCCACCGATCAGTCGCGGGAATATCAAGTCTTGTTGCCTCCAAATACCAATAATCAAGAAGTTTACGTCAATAGTATTAATCCCTTGCCAGAGAATACTTATCTCGATGGCGATGATAACATAGTTGCTATCTATAAGTTAAACCCTGGACAGGATATTAGGGTTACTAGTGATATCAACCTGGCTGTCAATCAAGAAAAATTCAATCTTACTAGCGATACTAGTCTTGAGGATTTACCTGCTAATATCACAAGTAAGTATCTAGAATCCAGTGAATATTGGCCCAGTAAAGATCCAGCCTTTTTAATTCAGACTAACGCAATTGAGATTCCAGACCAGTCGATTACGGGGATTATAGGGAGTGTTCAGGATTATATGAGAAGCAACCATCAATACTCTCCCATAAAAAGGATTGATCAATTCAGAGCTCCAGTAGTCGAGACAATCAGTAGCGATGTGGAACTCTCTTCACTGGAGTATCAGGACTTGATGTTGACTATTCTTAGAAGGTTTGGTGTGCCAACTCGTATGGAATTTGGTTACGCATATTCTGACAAGTTGAAATTGACCGACAAGATCACCGACAGCCAACATTTTTGGCTAGAGGTCTATATGCCTGACCTAGGATGGGTACCCTTGGATACTATTTGGTATCAGAAATATAATAATTTTGGTTTGGCGGATATTGATCATATTGCCCTTTCGAGTTTTGGTTTGAGCGATCAGGTCGATGTAGTCAAGGGCAACGAAGGGTTTGATGGTTATTCATTATCTGAAATTAAGGTGTTAACTGATGTAGAGATTAGTAATGCAGTTGCTGGCATAGAGCTAGATCAAAGATTGATATTTCCGGGGCTTAGTTGGTATAGTCTGACGATTAGGGCACCGTTAAATCAGATAGGAAATAATTATATTGTCAACATGCCAGGGCTTCAAAAACAGATCAAGATTGATTCTCTAGCTCCAGCGCAGAATTATCAGGTCAGGTTTATAGATTGGGGGCTAGATGGATTGGATCAGCAAGTGGTTTTGCTCCAGAGGAGTGCAGATAAAGTCTATGATATCGGGAGGTCGATTGGCATAGTTCATTGGCAGTATAGCTTGATTAGCCTAGGGGTAGTATTAGCAATTATTGCTAGTGCTTTATTTTTGAAACATTTATTTAGCATCAATAATGATGCTTATAGTCTAGACAAGGTCAGGCAAGATTTGGCGGATCTTGATCTTATAGATTATGATGCCTTATCCAAAATCAAACCACACCAGTCAAATGTTAAAAGTCCATTTGATTACCTCAAGAAGATCAATCTAGTGAAACCAGCTAGTAAATTAGAGCATCACAATGAAGAGTCCAATAAGATTCATGAGGTGGTTGATTCAATTGGGCAGCCGAAGATATTGACTGAAGTCGATCCCGAAGGGCTAGGGGATCAGTCTCCTAAATTAGTTCCTTATCCGAAAAGCTCAACAAGGCTTAGTCAGCAGGCGGCACAAGACAAGTCCAGAGTAGGAATTAATAAGGCTAACCATAGGTCTAAAAACAGTAGTGACACGATTGCTAGGGTCAATAATTCTACAAATAATACAAGAAGGACTATTAAGTCTACTCGACCGAAACCTCTATCTAGTCAGATCAAGACAGGTAAGAGACAGATTTGATGGGGAAACTATCCTCCTAAAACATCTTTGATTCTCGTCATCCTCCGAAGCTCGGAGAGCTTACGGGGGATCCACTTCTACTGACATCTGGATAGTCTTTTGATGTAAAATGCTGGATATCCCATAAATCCCTGCGGGACTTTGGAATATGACAGAGTTGGGGATGGGGATTATGCGAGATAACGAGGTGGGGGCTTAGAGAACGACAGCGTGAATGAATAAAGAACAGTTTGTACTTTGATATTTGATTGGTATAATCATTATGTTTATTGATCGGTGTCGAGTGAAGATAGATAAGTGTCAATAAGTGGTTTGGTTCTAACGGCACAAAACAAAACTCTCAAACAAAATCTATACTAGATAAATAGGTTTGGAGGGTAGATGAAAGATATTGAGCCAAAGGCTAAGGCAACAGTTAAGAAGTCAGAGGTCAAGACCAAGGATATGGTTAAAGGATTTAATACAAATATTAAATCCTTTAACCTGCAAAGGTTCTTTAAGGCGATTGCTCTAGTAGTATTAATAGGAGCGATAGCATTAGCTGCACAGAAATTAATATCAAGAGACAATCCGATCCATGATCTCAAAGCTACTACTTATCTGTCTAAATCGAGCAGGGATAATAGTAAACAGGCAAAGACTGATTTTAGTTATCTTGACCCGATTCAATTGGGATTGGAATTTAGACTAGATGATTTAGATGAGGATCAGATAGTCAATCTGGGTATTAAGGTATTTGAGGTATCTTCTGAGCCAAATACTAGTAACCCTGTCAGTACGGATGACTTAGAACCTCTCAAGACGATTACTATCGGCCAAATCAAGAGTGGAGATAATCTGTTTGTAACCATCCCCAATCCTGGTAAAAGGGGAACTTATCAGATAGAAGTATATCTCGATCAAGACAAGCCTAGAAAGCTTACGCAGTTGAGTTTTAATATTACCCAAGATAATTCAGAAGCAGAAGCCAAAAATCAAGAGCTTGAAAAAGAGTTCAATAGTGCTCTTGAGGAGCAACAGAGAGCGGATGATCCAGCTAGTGCAGAGTCTGATCCGACCAGTGATCAAACTAACCAAACAGCCCAATGATCGCCTAGAAAGTTTTTCGTAGTCTGACCCTCGCTCTTCTCCTTACCCTCAATACCTTCCTCCCAGCCCTCAGCTATGCCCAGATCACACCAATCCCCGATGCTCTTGAACGGCTAGTTAATGTAGATCAATCATCCCAACAAGTCAGTCAGCTGGATCAGACAGAAATCAACCAGACTTAGAGAATAGACAGGGTGTCTGTGATTTGGGTAGGTGGAAACCCTAGGGGTAGATAGATAAGGATTTTTCTGGTATATTCGTTATATGTTCGGTAATATGATCAGACCTTATTCGAGACTTTACATTGACATGGATGGCTTTTTTGCCAGTTGTGAGCAATATTTTAACCCAGAATACCGCTATAGGCCACTAGTGGTAGCTCCTTGGAATAATGATCAGAGTAGGGTAGTGACTCTTTCTCAAGAAGCCAAACTAGTGGGCATTACCACTGGCATGAGGGTATCTGAAGCAAGATCAATCTACCCTAGCCTGGTGGTAGTTAGTGATAGCCCAAGTAAGTATGTTGAGGTTCACCGTCAGATCAAGGAAATCCTAGACCAAACCCTATGCAGAGTGCAGATG
This sequence comes from Candidatus Saccharibacteria bacterium, assembly GCA_017983775.1. Taxonomy (NCBI): domain Bacteria; phylum Candidatus Saccharimonadota; species Candidatus Saccharimonadota bacterium. Next base: position 14,307 of record JAGOAT010000009.1, read on the forward strand.
CTTAGTATCGACGAAGCAGTCCTAGTAATGCCAAAATATTTAGAGAGCAGGGAAAATAGTCTGGAGATGGCTGAACTGATTAGAGAACAGTTAGTTCATAAGTACAATGGAGTGATTACTGGGTCGATCGGGATTGCCAGCAACACCTGGCTAGCCAAGATGGCTTCGGAGTTAGCCAAGCCTGATGGGGTATTCGATCTAAGTCAAGACAAAATACCAGTCTTAGACAGTTTGAGACTTAATCAGCTAAATGGCATATCGCATGGTATAGTACGGAGATTAGAGGATCTAAATATTAGGTCTGTCCAGGACTTTCGTGCGATGTCTCTGGGGCTATTGAGGCAGGCCTTTGGGGTCAATGGAGTGAAGTGGTACCTCAGGTGGCAAGGTATCGAGGTGCCGCCTATTATAATAGGACAGAATAAAACAATGTCTCATCAATCAGTCATCCCACCAGGCTTAGTGAAATCGGATCAGGATATTGGTCGATATTTGACTCAGATGAGCTGGAAGCTTACTCGTAGGATGAGAGACAAGGGACTAGTAGCTGGTGAGATCTGGCTCAGGATCAGGTGGTATCTTCCCAATAAGAACCACCTATCTTTGTCTGGTAAGAGTCGGCTGGTAGAGCCAGCTAATGATATCGCTAGGTTTAACCAATCTCTTAGATATATTTTAAAGGAGATTCTGGAGGATAAGAGTAACCTTGTGATGCGAGGTTCAAGAGTGGCAAAGATCAGCATTGGTGTCAGTAGGTTGGGTCAAGCTGAGCAACAAATTCTGGGGCGAGGTTCGACATTGGGAATTGATAGATCAGAAAAATTGGATAAAGTAATAGATCAGATTAATAAAGCTTATGGTACGGGGACAATTATACCAGCTAGTAGTCTGACCAAAGGACAATACACAATTTCACCCGATCGCATAGCCTTCGGGCATTCAATATTGGATTAAACATTTTCAACTCGTCTTACCCGAATCTCTAAATTCAAATGCTGGATATCCCATAAATCCCTAAGGGATTTTGGAATATGACGAGGCGAAGGGGGTGATTTGAATAATGACAATAGGGAATCGTCCAGTGTTTAGTTGTAATGAAGTGGGTAAGTACTCTAGATAGATAAGGGGCAATCTGGTATAATCGCAAGGTGTGAGTCCGTAGCTCAGCTGGTAGAGCACCTGGCTTTTAACCAGGGTGTCATGGGTTCGAGCCCCATCGGACTCACCATTTTTATTTTGAATTTATATTTAGTTTTTTGATTTTTTAGCTCTCTAATTATTTATAAGACTATGGAAGATGACGTATAGGGTGTCATTTTCCGATTGTCCGGAGGCTCTTTATTGTCATCCTCCGAAGCTCAGAGAGCTTACGGGGGATCCATCTCTGCTGAGATTTAGATAATCATTTAGTGCATAATGCTGGATATCCGGTCTTGCCCTTCGGGCAACCCGAAGATGACGGGGTGGATGTTATAGAGATCTAGAATATGACGGAGCGGGAGTCTTGACTTGATCTAGTGATATACACCTATCGTTTTCTAGATTTGAGTAGATGAATAGCTAGATAATTAGATAGAAACTCTGTAATAGTGTCTTTTGCCAATTTTAAGCTTGATATCTCTCTCAATCACAAAGTCCTGATCAAGCTTGGTGAGTGACTGATCTTGATTAATCATCTTGACTCCACCTTGATCAAACAGTGTTCTTAGTGCAGTCTTGCTATAATCCAAGTTGTGGCTTAGTAGCTCAAACAGTAGTTGATTTTTGGCCGCTTGCAATTGGACAAAATCTTGATCAAGAATCTCTTGGTTGCTAAATATCCTCTCAAAATTTTGTCTAGCCCTTAATCCACTATCTATATCTCGAGCCCTAATTGCAATCAGTAGAGTAGCAAGTTGTTTTTTTGCTTCCAGTGGATCAGATTTGCAAAATACTTGGATATCTTTAACTTCTTCTGGCAGGATCATCATGAAGGCAAGGTAGTAGTCAGCAATTACCTTATCGCTAGTAGCCATAACTTTGCCAAACAGGTCATCATCATCTAGATCAATGGCAATAAAATTACCATAACTCTTGCTCATTTTGCGGCCGTCACCAGTAGTCCCCTCAATTATCGGGACTATCAGACATCCTTCACGCACCATGCCAGAATCCTTCATCATCGATCTACATTGTTGGACATTGAGCAGCTGATCTAAGCCTGAAATTTCTATGTCAGTATTAAGCTTGATTGAATCTATCCCCATCAGCATTCCATATGAGACTTCAGCCATGCTAACAGGTTGGGAATTTTCTACTCTTTTACGAAAGTCCTCCCTTTGCGTAGCTTCTGATAGATTGATCATAGTCATATATTTAAACCACTCAGGTAAAGTGATTTGATCAAGCCAGCTGCTATTTTTGATAATATTGAGGTGATCCAACTCGATGAAATTACCCAAAAAAGCTTGATAATTGGCATAATTATTACTAATGGTTGATCGATCGATTGTCTTGCGTTCTGTTGTTCTGCCACTGGGGTCACCGATCTGTGCTGTGAAGTCACCAATGATTAGATCTGTATGATGGCCAGCTAAGAGAAACAACCTAAGAATTACTAGGGGAACAAGGTGGCCAAGGTGAATTATTGGGGCTGTTGGGTCAATACCAAGCTTAATTTTCAGGGGACGATCTAGTGCGAGTTTGGTCAAGATTTCTTCTTTGGTCAACCATTGGGTAATTTTTGGTTCTAGATAACTCAACAAGGTATGGCTATCTAGACTACCTACTACGGGAAAATGTCGCTCAAATAATATTTGATCATAACGCTTCATATTCTTATTGTATATCAGATTTGATTCCCAATAAAGTTATGCGCAAGTATTAATAGGTTGCCAAACTAGACTTATTAGATGTTCTTGGATTCTGTCTGATATGTTCCAATAAACCATTTGACCTTAGTTTTTGAGATTTTGTGAGTAGTAAAGTTGGATATTTTTGTAAAGAGTAATTATGAAGTTCTGATTCGGGGATAAGGGAGGGCTTAAGGGTGCCTACAGGTGATAGATATGCTAAAATACAGATTATGAAATCAATCAAAGACCACCAATCAGAGCAAGAACGCCTAATGCCGATGCGTCATAGCCTAGCTCATATCATGGCTCAGGCAATTATCGAACTCTGGCCAGGTACGGAGCTGGGGATTGGCCCAGTGATTGAGGATGGTTTTTATTATGATGTATTATTGCCAGATAGTCAGCAATTGCAAGAAAAAGATCTAGCGAAGATTACTAAGAGAATGCATCAGATTATCAAGGCAGATTTGGAATTTAACCAGCAAGATTGGGATCTCAAAAAAGCCAAAAAATTTTTTGAAGACCAGAGATTTAAGATTGACTTGATTGGTGATTTAGAGCACAAGGGTACTACCAAGGTTGGTCAAGTGGCTAGTCAGGGTAAAGACACAGTAAGTGTTTATATTACAGGGGACGACCAGTTCATTGATCTTTGCGGAGGCCCCCATCAGAGCAGTACTGGCAAGGTCGGCAAATTCAAGCTGACTAGGATTGCAGGAGCCTATTGGCGAGGCGATAGTAAAAATCCCCAGCTTCAACGAGTCTATGGAGTAGCCTTTGAAGATGATCAGAAACTGGAGGAATATTTTCTAAGACTTGAAGAAGCCAAGAAGCGAGATCATCGGGTATTGGGTGAAAAACTCAAACTCTTCATGCATTCTGATAAGGTAGGAGCTGGTCTACCATTACTCCTACCAAGAGGGGAAGAGCTCAAAGATCTTTTGATCCGATATATGCGTCAGATGGAGCAGGAGAGAGGCTATCAATATGTCTCAACGCCAGTCCTCACTCATGAAGCTCTTTATCAGGCCAGTGGTCATGCTGATTACTATCTAGACAATATGTATTCTACTGAAGTAGATGAGGAAGGTAATAGATTTTATCTTAAGCCAATGAATTGCCCACACCATCATCAAATCTATGAGCGGCTAGTCCAGAGTTATCGAGATTTGCCATTAAGACTAGCAGAGGCTAGTCCACTCTACCGCTATGAATTATCAGGAACACTAACTGGGTTGATTCGAGTTCGAGGACCAATCACCCAGAATGATGCCCACATCTATGTCACCTCGGATCAACTCAAAGCTGAGTTTATCAAAGTAATCGAACTATTTTCGGCAGTGTATCAAGAATTTGAGATCGAGGACTACTGGTTTAGGCTATCCTTGCCAGATTTTGGTAAGGATAAGTTTGCTGAGAGTGGAGACAGGTGGCAGTATGCTGCTGATCAGATCAGGGAAGCCTTGGTCGAAACCGGTTCAGAATTTGTTGAAGTCGAGGGAGAGGCCGCATTTTATGGTCCAAAACTTGATGTTCAGATCCGCAATGTGACAGGCAAGGAGGATACGATTGCTACTAGTCAAATCGATATCTTGGTACCTGAGAGAATGGGTCTTAAATATACCGATCAGGACAATCAAGATCAGATCCCAATTGTAATTCATCGGGCTATTATGGGATCTTTTGAGAGATTTATTGGTTTCTTGCTCGAAAAGACTGCTGGATATCTACCTTTTTGGTTAGCACCAGAACAGGTCAGAATTCTGGTAGTAACCGACAGGGCAGAAGCTTATGTAAGGGAGATTGAATCGGTGCTTAAGGATCTAGTACTGAAACAGCCATTAAAGGCAAATCAATTGCGCTATCAGATCGATGATCGGGCAGAGTCACTAGGTAAGAAGATCAGGCAAGCTGAACAGGATAAGATACCAGTTCAAATTATCGTTGGTGAAAAAGATCAAGATAATAGAACAATTAGCTTGCGCAAGAAGTTTAATGATCAAAGCGAGGAACAGACAATTGAATTTGATCAATTGGCAAATTATTTATCTAGTCTAGCCGAAAGTAGAGGTAAATATGAGTAGAGAAGATGAAGTACTAGCTTCATACAAAGAGAACTATCAGAGCCTAATTGATCAAGGTATTAATCCTTATCCAGCAGATAGCCAGAAGGATTATCCCAACCAAACTGTGATCGATGACTTCGACCAATTAGCTGGTAGGTCTATTTATTTATCAGGTCGGGTAGTTAGTAAGCGTGGTCATGGCAAGCTAAACTTTATCGATCTTGAGGATCAATCTGGCAAAATCCAGCTATTTTGTTCGGCTTCAGAAGTCGAATCAGACAGTTGGAGTATACTGGAGCTGATCAATGTAGGTGATTTTACTGAAGCCTATGGAGAAGTTTTTCAGACCCAGAAAGGTCAAATATCATTGAAGCTGAAACGTCTAAGGATTTTGACCAAAGCACTTAGGCCATTACCTAGTGAACATTATGGTATCAAGGATGAAGAGCTCAGATATCGTCTGCGTTATTTAGACCTAATGCGCCCAGAGATCAGAAAACGCTTTTATCAAAAAGCTCAGTTTTGGCGATCGATTAGAGAGTTCTTGGACAATAGAGGATTTATCGAGGTACAGACACCAGTACTTGAAACTGTAGCTGGTGGAGCAAGTGCTACACCTTTTGTCACCCATTATGATGCCTTAGATGAAGATGTCTATTTGCGAATATCAGCAGGTGAGCTTTGGCAGAAGAAGCTAATGGTGGCTGGGTTTGAGAGAACCTATGAGATAGGTAGAATCTTTCGTAATGAAGGGATGAGTCGGGAGCATCTTCAGGATTATACTCAGCTGGAGTATTATCAAGCTTATGCAGATGAAGAACAAGGAATGGAGCTAGTGAGAGAACTCTATATCAAGGTAGCCAAGGATACTTTTGGCCGAACGGATTTTGAAGTCTATGGGCACAGATTTGATTTGGCCGATCAGTGGGAGAGGATTGATTATTTGACCGAGATTGAGCGAGTGTCTGGGCTGGATGTGATTAATTGTGAACTATCTAAGATCAGGGATTGGCTGAGAGCAAGAAAGGTTGGATTTGAGCCTGAGGCAGCGCGCGAGACTTTGATCGATATTGTCTGGAAGCAGGTTCGCAAAGAGATTAGTGGGCCAGCATTCTTGATAGGACACCCAGAAGCTGTCTCACCTCTTGCTAAGTCCAATCAACACCGCCCTGGAACGGTCAGAAGATTTCAGGTAATATTGGCAGGTAGCGAACTGGGCAATGGTTATAGTGAGCTCAATGATCCAATTGATCAAGAACAAAGGTTTATCAAGCAGTCTGAACTCAGAGATGGTGGAGATAGTGAAGCGCAGATGCATGACAAAGATTTCGTTAGGGCACTAGAATATGGTATGCCACCTACCTGTGGCTTCGGAATGAGCGAGAGACTGTTTAGTTTTTTAAGTAATATTTCAATACGAGAGGCAACACTTTTTCCAATCGTAAAGATTAAGGAGGATAATGAGCAGGGAAAATAGCATGACAATGCGTCCTATCAAGAAAGCAATTATTTTGACTGCTGGCTATGGCACCAGAATGTTGCCTGCCACCAAATCTAGCCCAAAAGAGATGCTACACGTCGTTGACAAGCCAATCATCCATTATATAGTTGATGAAGCAGTTGCTAGTGGGATTGAGGAGATAATATTTGTGACCTCAAGCAATAAAAGACCTCTGGAGGATTATTTTGATCGAAACCGTGATCTTGAGGCTCAGCTTCGTCAGTCTGGCAAGCTAGAACTACTCGAAGAAATTCGTGGGATATCTGAGATGGCAACTTTTGCATATTTGCGTCAAGGTGAACAAAGGGGACCGGGGGATGCATTGAAGGTCGCTTTGCCATTTGTGGGTGAAGATGAATCTGTAGCAGTACTTTTTGGGGATGATATAGTAGATTCTGAAGTTCCAGCACTACAACAATTGATTGAAGTTTATCAAGAGTATGGTGATCCAGTGATAGCTGCCAAAAGAGTTGATCACTCAGTAATGCCGAGCAAAGGAATGATAGTTGGTAGTGAGATTGACAATCGAGTAATCCAGGTCAAGAGTATTGTTGAGAAACCGGATATAAGGGACATTGTATCTGATATTGCCGCTCAAAGTCGGATGATTTTGACACCGGATGTATTGAGAATAGTTGCGGGGATGGAGTCAGTAGATAATCGAGAGCTATATCATACCGATGCCCTGGCCAGGTATCTAGAGGAAGGTGGAATACTATACGCCCTAGACTTTGAAGGTGATTGGTATGATTGTGGAAACAAGCTAGGCTTGATTCAGGCTCAGATTGGCTTAGGTCTCAAAGATCCGACGATTGCCAATGCTCTGAGGGAGTATCTAGGGAGGATTTAGGATGCTGGAAAGAAGGAAGGGTGATACAGGCGGGGAAAAAATTTCCGCTATGGTAGTACTTTCATCTAATCAAACTACACAGCTTATTGCCAGGATGAATAATATACCAGAAGATCCTAATCTAGACCCTAAGTATATTATTATCCAAGGCTCAGATAAGGACTTAACATCTGGTGTAATTGAATATGGTGTAATCTTAGCCACTGCTATTGAAGATTCTGCGCTTGGTGACGCAAAAGAATTCTGTTTTATATATAGTTACCCAGAAGGGAAACGATTATTGGTATATAGGGGCTTGGATAGTGATGGTAACCCAACTTTGACATTTAACGATCCGGAAATGCTAGGTACAGCTGTGTCTATGGGTGGTATCAAGGTAATAGATTTGGATACTAGTTTTGAGGAATATAATAAAGATCTTGAGTCAAGTCTACCCCCTCCATTAAAGGATCAAGATATTAAGGACTTCTTTGAGGGGGGTAATAAGGGTAGGATAGCAAGAGCCTATAACGGATTCAGGAGTAAGGATGTTCTTAATCGGTTAGTATATCAGGATTTAGAATTTGTCAGTTCTATGTTTAATACACAATCAGTCCAGGATGATGAGTGGGGTGATAAGCAGACTTACATAGAGGGGTATAAATTAGGAATTATGTTTGGAGTTGGGTTAGTATGCTGTATATTTGATGCAGATGGAGTTGATCTCGGAGGTAAAGATCCTTTATCTATATATAACGAGTGGTGTGGTGAACAAGAAACTAGACCACTTGACCGCAATGCTACTGGTGAAGAGGCTACAAGGTTGATACTTAATAATAATATTCAGACTGCGAAATCCCTAATAGGCAATTTGCTTAACAACCCTCATAGTATGGACATTAATCCTGGTTGGCTGCTCACAACTATAGAAACCTGCCAAGGGCTGGCTACAGAAATGCAAAATCTTGACCCAGATGGTTTTGATAGGGGAATGAGGTTCGTGATCAGTATATTACAAAAGCTTCAGCTCACCGTATCTCCTGATTATAGTGACCTTTAATCTTCAAGGTTGTTTTGTATTTTCTCATAGACCCAGTGCTGGATATCTCATAAATCCCTAAGGGATTTTGGAATATGATGTAGGGGGAGGGAGACTTGGAGAATGACGAGGTGGGTCATCCTCCGAAACCCCTCCTCTCTCGTCATCCTCCGATTGTTCATAGGACAATACGGGGGATCCATCTCTACTGACATTTCCTATTATTCACAAAAATAGATCAGCCCAGATAGTGAGATACTATACCCCCGAAAACAAAACCCCATACCTTTGACTGTATCTTACGGTACATAACTGTCACTATTACTTCTCATCCTATCTACATATATGATTTATCACAATAACAACAATTCTAGATCTATAATCTATCACCCCAAGCGAACAGGTTTTGTTTTGGGCGGCTATAGGGATATTTCTATATAGCATCTTGACTACTACTGGATATCTTTGTAATTTAATGCATATAATTGTATAATACAGCTATGAATGAGCTACTATGTTATGATAGGACAGATCGTGTTGCCGCAAAATACATCCAAGTTGTTCAGTCACATTTCCCTATAAGGCAACCCCACGGCCTCTTGATGTTGCAAGAGATCTTGAATTTATGCTCCAATGTCTGGATAATCCAGAGTTGCTTGAGGACATGGATGATCTTTTGGGGTTGTTTAAATGGCTGCAGGATAAGGGGATAAACAGTGCAAGATATCATGATTGTGTTGAGGCTGATAGAGGCCTCTGTAAATTTATCAAGGATCTCAACCAGTCTAGTCCTGCCTCTCACAATCGGAATCCACAATTGTTACAAGTGAAGGATAGTGTGATAGCCGTAGTTAAGCCTTATGGTAAGAGGAATGCTATTACCATTGCTAATCCAGAAGGAATTCCAGAGGGTATTTTTGTAAGACTAGATGAAAATCATGAGCCAAGGGTGAAAGAAACTGTATCTATTCGTGAACATTTATTTGAAATAATCAAGATAAAAGACCCATCTCAGTTGAAATTTGTACGAGTTTGTTTGGGTTTTATCTGTGATGAAGTTTCTTCGCCACAAGAAGAAGGTAGATATTTTTCACCAAGCTTTATGTCACAATTCTTTAATAATATTTTACAACCTCAGTCTAGATAGGCATGGAGCACGATTATAAGGATAATGTCAAAGGACAAGATGCACATTCAATGTATTGCTGGAGAGTCATCAGGTCTTATGCTGATTTCTACCGTGAATTGCTTGGTATTGGTACGGAGAATCCATTCGTTGTGGGTAGGAAGGAGTTGGATTTGGCTAAGAGGGTAATGTTGGGGTTAAGAAAATGGGGCTATTATAATGATAGAACATTAGGAGACCTTGCTCAAACTCACCATTTAATCCCTAGGGATATTGGTACTAGATTGGCTGGATTGAGTATTCTTGATATAGGCTCTGGTCAGGGTAAACTAGGTCAAGATTTGGCTCAGGAGTATGGTGTAGAATCTTATCATCTTGATCTTGATTTGGATACCTTACAAGGCGGGGAGGAATATGGGGCTCAAGCTGTAATCAATGGAGATAGAGAGATAGTTGGATTTACCTTAGCCAGATCTGAAGATAGTGATAGTTGGCTTACTCTCTTAAGAGATCTTCAAAGAAGAGGGATTAAGGGTAAAAACCTAGAGTTAATTGTTATGGATGATAGTAGAGGATGTAAAGCAGCAGTAGACAAAGTATTTGGATCAGTACCATTACAAAATTGTATAGTTCATAAGCTCAGACAAGTTCTTACCAAGACCCATCATAAACACAAAGCTTCAATGGCAGAGGATCTTAAGTTAATCAGTAATACTAATTCAGTAGAGGAGGCTACAAGAGTAGCCCAAGATATCGCTAAGAAATGGTACAAGAAAGAAGAAAGAGCAATTACAAGCTTAAGGCACAATTTTGAATATTGCTTGACCTATTTCCAATTTCCACAAGATACTTGGAAACAAATCAGGTCTACTAATCTACTAGAAAGAGAATTCAGAGAGGTCAGAAGAAGAACTAAGGTTAATGACCATAGCTTTAATAGTTTTGAATCACAAAGGAGGTACCATGAAAATATATTCCAGTATCTAAATCAGTATTATCCTTCTAGGTGATACACACTGGGGGTTGACAGTACCGAGTCAGTCTAATAGCCAAGAGCCTCAATAAACACAGGGCTACTATCTACAGGTGGATTGATCAAATTAGATTATTAGGTATTAAAGAATTCCTAAGAAGAAGGAAGACCTCTAAACAACGTAGACCTAGATCAAGAACTCCAGAGTACCTAATCCAAAAGATCCTCAATATCAGGAGTGAGTTTGGTTGGTGTGGTGCTAAGATCCGTAAAGAACTTCAGGAAAACCACCAGATCAATATGTCAGTCTCAACAATATATAGATATTTACACAAGAGACTCACTAGATCTATTGTAGGAATCAATAAATACACCAAGCATCAAGCAATAGTAAAAGCTTACTCTCCAAGAGAAGTAGTAGAGCATGATACATTGGATCTTGGAGGAGGTGTATATGCCTATACTGCCATAGATGTATTTACTAAAGAACCTAGTGTAAAAATAGCCCTAGATCTTACTATGGCTACAGGAGCAAAGATCTTTAGATTACATAGTAGCTATTATGGTAAAACAAAGCTTCATCAGTCTGACAATGGTTCAGAATTTCAGACAGACTTTAGAGAGGCTGTATATAGGTCAGGAGCTAATCATAGGTATTCACGCCCCTACAAGAAGAATGAACAATCACATATTTAGAATTTTAATAAGTCTTTAAGAAGTGAATGCTTCAAACTAGATCATTATGATCCTAATAACCTCATTGACCTACAGTTACAAGCAGACCAGTCTACTAATCACTATATCAATGGACGCTGGCATATGGGGTTACCCAGTATGATGACTACTGCTCAGTTTACTGAGTACTACAATCAAGACCCTGATCATGCTAGGATGAGAGTAGCAGAGATTTGCTGTTAGTTGCATTTGGGGTGGTACTTTACGTAGACTTGATGCCTTATTGTTGATGTAGTATACTACATTTAGTGTCTAGAAGGTGATTAAGCATATTACTAGGGTTTGTAGCATGAAAGATTTAGCGCCAGATATTTATAGACAGAGGTTGGTTTTAGAGGGATATCCCTCCAAAACCGTTGAGGATAATGATATAAAGGATTATTTATCAAGACTATCTGATGTCTTGGATATGCATACTTTATTGAGTCCAGTTACACATAGATCAGACAAATTTGGATGGGCTGGTTGGATTCATTGGGAGACTTCAGGAGCCCATTTTTATGCGTGGGAGCAGCCTAGGCTATTTTTCAGTGTAGATATATATACATGTAAACCCTTTTTAGTAGAAAGTGCAGTTCAGTTTACGGGTCAATACTTTGATACAACTAGAATAGAAGTTAAGGAATTTTAGCTATATGACTATCTCTGGTGAGAATGCTTCAAAAGAAGGTTTAGTAGTTTATAACTATGATCTTACAGACGTACAGATCGAAGAGATTCTGGGAGATTATTTCCTAGGTAAAGAAGAACAAATCCAACCATTTTCTTTGCTGGTAGTAAGTCCTGAAGACAGTGACAGTATAAGTAATGTTGCTAGAACAATAGAGTGTAGGGTATTTCGAGAAAGATTTTCGACAAATACGCCTGAACTTATGAAAGATGTCTATAGACCATATGAAGATTCAAGCTCTTTTGTTATTATAATAGACAATGTAAGCAATCTTCCAGTTGGTGTTATGCGATTAATTGAAAATAAACCCGGATCAGGTATGATCAGTTTAGATGATGTTTTCTTGAATCCAAATATCAATGACGGTAGGGGGTGGGGACAAGAGGAGGTATTGATTGATGATCAAAAGATTCGTAGTGCGGATGATCTAGTAAGAATAGGAATCAATAGTCTGGATATAGCAACAATAGGTATTATAAAGGGCTACAGAAGGGGGGATAGTGAATCTAGAGAACGAATATCCGATTATATAATTTTGGGTCTATTCTATGGACTTAATGTATACTCATTAGACCATGACATCGGTTTATGGTTTGCAATCTTAGATGATAACGTCTTGAAATATTTAGAGAGTTTTGGTTTGTATTTTGACAGGTATAATGGAGTACAACCAAAGCCATATTTAGGTTCACCAAGTAGTACACCGGTTTTCGGAGAACCATATAATTTGAGGCAGGGATTCAGAGCTCAACATACAAAGGATGGACTTTATGAGTTAGTTGTAGAAGGTAAGGGTATGGATAATATTTTTAATACCATAAGTTAATAGAAGTACTTGCTTGGTAAGATACTCTGAAATAATACAGGATATTGGAGCTACATTGCTAAGTTTTGCTTGTTAATACATAAGTCGTTTAGTAAACTTATAATATAGTGTTATTATCTCTAGTAATTATTATCTCTAAACCATTATCTACTATAGGAGCTATTGAATCGTCCCATATTTTTTCGTCTACGTTTATACAACCCCAAGATAATCTATTGTCTTTTATTGTAGGAGTATTTAATGCTTTAGTTCGTTTTTCTAATTCTCCTTGGTATACAATATGCAAACCTACACCATTTGCAAGACCTCCTGTTTCTGGATGTACTAAATAGTATGCTTTATTA
>JAGOAT010000010.1 GCA_017983775.1 Candidatus Saccharibacteria bacterium
TCGACAAGTAGTTTGATATTGACAGTTTGATTTGCAGGAATAGCTGGAATTGACCAAATATTATTCATCTGATCATAGCTACCAGTGCTAGCCTGATAATCTACCATTTCCATACCTGCAGGCAAATAATCTTTGATCTGTATATTATCCGCTCGAAACTGACTAGAATTCCTAACAATTAAGCTATATTCTAACTGATCTCCCAGCCTAACCCATGCTTGGCCGACTTGCTTATCCAAGCTAAGATCGATCCCCAATTGCCATTCGGTAATCTGATCATTGTTAGTCGGATCTTGATCATGATCAGGATCTATGTCAGATCCAGTATTAGAGTAATCACGAACTATCTGGTCACCAAAACTAGCTCTAACTTCTGCCTGATTGGCAAACTCCGTCTGTCCTGGGTTAATCAATCGCAGTTCAAAATCTACCCAGCTCACTTGGTTTGCTTCAAGATTATCTATACCAGCAAGTAGATTCCAGTTAGCATTTTGGCCAAAGTTGGGATTAATAGTCAGATCCGGACTTTCGAGACTCACTATCTGATAATCCAAACTTGCAAACCAGATATCTAATCTGTCAATCAACTTGAGGTTTTTCAGGCGATAATCCGAAAGGTTTTTTATGTGATAGCGAAAATGAACTATATAATCTGCCCCTGACTGCTCAATCTCAGTCAATTCCTTTGCTAATCCAATCTTGGGTTGATAATCTGGTATCCAGCTAGTCGGACTAGCATCATTACTAGGATCCCCATCACCATTGGGGTCTGGGTCTAACCCGTCCACGCTATTATCATCAATCTGATCACCAAAGATATCTATAGCCTTAGCCTCTGCTGTATTCACCAATATATCTAATCCATCAGGAGTCTTGATCTGAAGCTTTAGTGAGATTTGGGCCGACTGCCCAGGTGCCAATATCTGATCTGGAGCAAGCAAGTTTTGTTGATCAAGGCCATTATAGGTAGTGTTGACTACCAAGTTTGGACTATCAATACCAGATACTTGCCAATCTACTGTACCAAACTCGGTACCCAAATCCTCAATAATCTTCAGGTCATTGAGCCAAGTATCACCATAGTTTTTAACCACAAATTGGTACTCCAGCTCAAAGCTTGCCTGACCAAGATAATCTACACTATTCAAATGCTTAGCTAAACCTAAACTAGACCTAGGATCGAAGCCAAAACTAGTTGGTTGAGAATTATTTGTTGGATTACCATCTTGATCTGGATCCGGATCAATACCTACTTGAGACTTATCCAAAATATCTAATACTCCCTGATCCTTAATATACTGCGCAGACAAGATAGCTTGATTGTGATGCAAGCCAAAGCTATCAGGATATTGGTTGGTCTTTACTTCTATTACCAAGTGAATTTGGGCTTCCTGATCAGGCGCTAATCCCTGACCTGCAATCAAAACTTCCTGATCAGAGCCACCATTATAATCTGGGTTAATATCAAGCTGATCTGAGCTAAGTTCCAAGACCTGATAATCTAATCCAGACAACCCCTCTAGAAGATTATCTGTTAAACTAAGGTTCTTGAGTTCTTGATCAAAATAATTTTTGATATATAGATCAAAAGTTACTTGATAGCTACCAAAACCCATAGAATTGACTTCAGCTACTTGTTTGGCTAGGCCAACACAAGCTTGTTCTGGCTGAATTGCTTGGCTAAACTCCGAAGTTGATCCATTGATAGTAGCAGTCATAGTATAATAGTCTTCTAAAGATACCTGACTCAGGTCAAGATAGAAACCAAAACGATTAGTTTGATCTTGACCAACTAGTATTCCATTAACAGGTCCTGGACCATAGGCACTGACCCCACTATCTTGATCCAATACACTACCCTCAGTGTAACTTGCTAGATAATCTTTACCCTCACCAAAACCTGTAGGATCTAATGCAGCCCGAAATAACTCTAATTCAACACCAGGCCTAGACCAACCCGTTAGTAGAGCCTTGGTACTATTACAATCTATCACCAAGCTATCGATAACTGGAAAATTTAGTAAGCTATTACCTCCACTGTCCTGATCACCCAGATCGTTCAATGTTTGGCCGTCTTGGTATAATGCTGGATTACCTATCCCGTCTGGTACCAAATCAATTCCAACCGAACCATTGTCATATGTGCTATTTTGGCTAATCCTATTCTGGAGATTACCGCTCACATCCTCAAATAACTTGGGATAAACCAAGATTCCACTACCTTTTGATCTAGTGATAATATTATTTTTGATCAATGAGCCATTGTCTAATATCGATATACCATTAGTCTGCTCATTACCGAGTCCTGAAGTGATCACGGTGTTATTTAGTACCTGACTACCCCTAACCCCATCAATCCCAGCCCCAGCACTATCAACTATATAGTTTCCTTCTACTACGGCATTAGTAGTGCCAAACACCCAGATACCATCACCTATAGGATCCGACTCATTACCTCCACTACTATTAATCTGATTGGCCTTGATACTAAAATTGGCATAAGGCAGAGCAATACTGCCAACATTGATATCTATCCCATTTGTCTTATTGGCACAAACGATATTGTTTTGTATACTACCTTGATTGGAATCATAGAAATATATTCCACTACCATAACTCAGATATCCAGATGGTGGCTGGTTAGCTCCACTCGCTGGACAGCCTACCAAATTATCCATGACTAGGCTACCATGGCTATTTTGAAGCCTGATATTTGCAGTTCGATATCCTATCAAATCAAAATCTCGACCAAAGCCATATATTGCTATTCCCCTAATAGTTACCTGGTCTACATTGGCTTGTAACCCAAAGTCCAAATCAGCTATATCAACAATCTCGACAAATGGTCTACGGACTTTGCGCACGACCAATTGATCGACTCCCGCTATTCTATCTGTACCGACCAAACCCTGATTGGCATTATTGGCAAAACCATCTACAATCGTATTCGGGCAAGTAATAATTGGCAATAAACTACCAACTCTGATCTGATAAACTCGGTCTGTGCCATAGGTCTGATGAGCTAAGCTACTAGCAAGCTGAAAGCTAATGACATGGCTTGAACCTAGTTGACAATTACTGTTGACATCGAGAATTGCCTGCCTGAGACTACCTGCACCTGAGTTATTCAGATTGGTCACGACAAAATTTGTTGCCCCTACTTGACCCCGCAAACCCCAAAGCAATATTCCTCCGATAAAAATTATTAAACCGGGAATAATACCCAAATACAGCAATCTACGCATTTGCCTCCTATGTATTGCCTAATTTTCTAGGCTATTAATAAATAATATTTTGATAATTTTTGATAATTAATTTGAGCATAGCGCACGAGATTGCTATTTGCAAGCATAAGTATTATAATCTAATCAATGAATACAAAGCCAAAACATCTACCTGAAGCAGTTCATCCGGATAGATTTTATTATCGTAGGGTTCTAGCTATTGTTATAATCATTGCCTTAGTAGCTGTAGTCGGAATGATTAGCTGGGCTCTAGGTAAATATAGCTCAAACCAGACTCAATCCTCTATAACAACCTTAGACTCTCAATCAGCCACTTAAAATCTACCAAACTTAATTTTGCTACCCACCAACCCAATAGGATAAATGGTCCGAAGGCAATACTAGACTTGATGGTTAATTTCTTTGTAGCCATCCCAATGATGCCTATCAATGTAGCTGAATAAATTGCTACCAAGTAAGAAACTACTAGACTAGCATCCGACAAGCTAAGGTTGACCCCGACTATCAACCAAAGGTCTCCATTGCCCATAAATCTTTCTTTACTCAACCAGTTGATAGCAATCAACAATACCACTACTAAACTCTGTAAGATTATTGTTTTGGTATCCGGGCTAATCAACAAAAACTCTAACCCTCCTACCACAACCAGGATTTTTAGCACAAAATCTGGAAGGAGTTTCTGATAATAATCAGTAATCACGCCAACAATACCAAATGAAAAGAATATCAAGTCCAAGATTGTGACTAACTCAAATCGATAATCACCATATCCAAGTAAGCTGACAAAACCAACACTATAAATGATCTCCCAATATATATATGCTTTAGTTATTTTTGATTGACACTTTGGACATCTACCTCTATAGAATATTAGCCCGAAGATTGGGACGAGTTGTAGTGGATTTAGAACAATCTGACAATTATCACAACGGGATCTATCAATTAATAATTTAGAGTAATTAATTTCTTGATTCTTTATCATAAACTCTTTAACCCTAAACCCCAATGTCACAAAAAAGCTTGCAAGAATCATCGACAAGATAATGGCCATAATAAGCATAACCAAACTATAGCATACTTAAGAATAAAATCCCGAAAGTTTAATACTCAAAATTACTAAATTGATTCTATCATATACCTATATTTTTGACTTATTGACAATATTATAGATAACTAATCAAGCAAAATTATCAATATATTAGTTATCCTACTACCCTGTGGATAACATATACTTTATAGATACAATATGATAATATATTGGGACTATGCCTAGAAAAAACAGTAGAAATAAGTTCGATAAGACACAATTTTACCTAATATACAACAACTCTGATCCAATTATAGGTAGCTTCAAGAGACCTAGGGATTACCAATACTTTCTCAGACTCCTAAACTACTATTTAACATCAAATCAAATCGAAGCTAATGCAATATTCTATCAAAAAACCCGCCTACCCAAAAATGACTTTTCAAAGACGATAAGGCTCTTATCTTACTGTTTATTACCAAATTCTTATTACTTGCTTTTTGAGCAGAAAGTAGCAAAGCAGATCCCCAAACTGATGCAATTAATTCTGACAAACTACTCTCAGTACTACCACCAGCAGTATAGTTATACTGGAAAAATTTTTACCGGAAGCTATCGCACAGAAGCTATCAACCAAAATGATGACCTACTACTTGCCAAGGTATCTAGATTTATTCACCTAAAATCTAACCTCGACTCAAACAATAAGCTCGATGTTACTTACCCCTATAGTGACCTTCTTGCACTTCTCAGGGGTTATAAAGACAGTTGGATATCTTATGATCGCCTACTTGAGGTTATTGATACAAATTCAGCTAATTACTATCAATACTTATTTGAAATTGCTTCCAACCCTCAAGGGCTATCAAGCTATTTGGAGAATTGGCACAACTACCTATTCCCAGGTAAGAGAAGAGTCGCCCAAGAATTGATCTAACTACTCGTCAGTTTCTTGTGCTTCTACCTTGCTAGACTGATCACTCTTGGGAAGCTTAGACTTAGCCGTTTTAACAGTCTTAGACACTGTATCTACAGCCTGATTCTTGAGATTTTCTCTTTGTTCGGGAGTAGTCTTTTTCCAGGCAACGGCTAAAGCTCCGACTATAGAGGTCACTATACCTAAGCCCAATACACCTTTTTTCTGGATCTCTTTACGTCTTTGTTCTCTTTGGCTCTTTTGACTAAAAAAATCTAACATCTTATATACTCCTATTACTAATGTTAATGCTCCTAAGGCACTTAGACCTAAGGATGATTTAGCTTTCTTGCTACTAATCATAGCCTTATCTTACACCCCCTGACCAATCAATAGCAAGGGTACTTAGTATCTTAAAGACCTAATAGTATAACTTTGAGACGCGGTCATTCTCAATCCTGACCATGCCGTCATCCTCCGAAACCCTCCCTCGTATTGTCATCCTCCGATTGTCCGCAGGACAATACGGGGGATCCACTTCTACTGACATTTGGATAATCACTTGATACCAATGCTGGATCTCCGGTTTTGCCCTTCGGGAAACCCGAAGATGACGAAGAGGGGTCATCCTCGCAGCTGATAATTACGCATCTGTTTACTTATCTTTCTAAAGCCTGGCAAGATCTCTTCAGCAGTTTGATAAAATAGCTGACTATGATTTGGGTGAATTAGGTGGGTCAATTCATGAACTATCACTGAATCTCGAAGTTGATCCGGCAATTTGATAATTAGGTAATTAAAGTTAAGATTGCCCAGACTCGAACAACTTCCCCAACGACTCCTTAGAAGTTTAATACTAACTCTTTTGTATTTAACTCCCAACATAGTTTGGTAATAATCTAGCCTACCCTGAATAATCATTCTCGCCATCTCACGATTATCCAGGTATTCCCTGCGATCCAGCCTGAGTTCAGTCAAAGATTGTTTACTCTTTCCCACTATATTCCTACCTCGGCAATGATCATTTTATGATCCGAATTACCCCCTCCATCAATAGTTTGATAGTCATACAGCCTGAGGTTGCCATCAATCATCCCATGGTCAATAGTTGCACATGGTGCGATTCTACCCTTGTAACACCAGCTGTGATTCAGTCCACTATTTGGATTGATGTTTGCCAGTAGACCTAGTCCTGTAGCTTGATAGCTACTCGCAAATGGGCTGAGGTTAAAATCTCCCATCCAAAGCCATTTATTGTCACTAGATACCCGATCTGCTACTTTGACTATTTCTTGATTCCTCGATCTCAGCATCTCAGTATTTCCCGGATACAAAAAATGACTGACATATAGGCTCAAAGTTTGATCCCCCAATCCTGCCTCGACTTCAAAGGTCTTAGCTTCAACTTCAAAGCTTCTAACCCCTACTGGCTGCTTGCTAATTAAAATAAAATTATCATTTTGGCAGCTACAATCAAACTTGGTCAGATAGTATTGGCCAAAGGCTTGCTCAAAATCGTCAAATTGTTCCTTGGTAACTTCAGCTATAGCCAACAAATCCAGTCTATTGTCGACAAGCTTCTGTCTGATTGATCCAAAATCCTGATTAAGGTAATGCTTATTATAAAACCCTACCCTCAGTGACTCGGTAGACTGCTTTGGCTGCTTGCTAGCATATTTGATCCTAGGTATTAAGCTGACTTGATAGCAGATGATCACTAACCCAATAATTGAGCCCACCCAGATCATTATCCTAGCAATCTTCCAGGCTGTTATTCGAATAAAGCTCCAACTTAGTAGAATTATAAGCATGCTTATAATAAATAAATATGGCAAAAAGCTAATTAATAGCTCAATGATCCAGGTCATTTTTTTCTAGATTTTTTTAATTTAGCTATCTGGTCACGTAGTCTGGCAGCCTCTTCGAAATCCAATCGATCAGCAGCCAATCGCATTTGTTCATCTAGTTCACCCAGCAAATAATCCAATTCTTCATTTGGCAACTTTTTCAAATCAACATTCCCTAGCATCTCTAGATCATCTATCTGATCATCTTTGCTATGAGGCAAGTCATCACTGAAGCCTTTCTTGATACTCTCAGGAGTAATCCCATGTTTGTGATTAAAGCTTTCCTGTAACCTTCTCCTTCTCTCAGTCTCTTCGATAGCAAGACGCATTGAGTCAGTTAGCCTATCGGCATACATGATCACCTTACCCTGCTTGTGCCTAGCTGCCCGCCCAATAGTCTGAATTAATGATGTACGATTCCTGAGAAATCCCTCCTTATCTGCATCAATAATTGCTACCAGGCTTACCTCGGGTAAATCTAATCCTTCACGCAATAGATTGATACCTATCAACACATCGTACTTACCCTTCCTTAAATCTTGCAATATCTCGACCCTCTCTAGTGCTACTACGTCACTATGCAAATAAGCAGTCTTGATACCAAGCTTCTTGAGGTATTCACTTAGTTCTTCAGCCAATTTCTTAGTCAGGGTAGTTACTAATACCCTTTGCTGAAGCTCGACTCGCTGATTGATCTCAGCTATCAAATCATCTACTTGATTGTCACTACTCCTGACCTCAATTATCGGATCTAGTAGACCAGTCGGTCGGATGATCTGTTCTACTACTTGATCTGAGCGATCAAGTTCATAGTCATTTGGGGTAGCTGAAATGTACAAAACCCTGCCTAAATGTTGATCAAACTCCTGAAAACTCAAGGGTCTATTATCTAGAGCGCTTGGCAATCTAAAGCCATACTCGACTAATGTTTCCTTCCTCGCTCGATCTCCAGCATACATTCCACGAACCTGAGGCAAACTAATATGTGATTCATCGATCAACATCAAAAAATCATCTGGAAAATAGTCCAGTAGGGTTGCTGGCTGTTCTCCAGCCTCCCTGCCCGTCAGGTAGCGAGAGTAATTTTCAATGCCTTTACAGTATCCAGTCTGTTCAATCATCTCTATATCATATTCGATCCGACTTTCCAGTCTCTGAGCCTCGATTAGCTTGCCTTCTTGATCAAATCTAGCAAGTCGTTTTTTTGCTTCTTCCCTAATGGCAATGATTGACTGATCAAGCTTCTGCTTGGGTGTAACATGATGCTTGGCTGGATAAATTGCAACCTGACCGAGATCCTCAATCTTCTTACCGCTAAGTGGATGGAAGGAACTAATCTTCACTATCCTATCAGCAAAAAATTCCACCCTAATGCCTTGGTTTTGATAAGATGGCCAAATCTCAAGATTCTCACCCCTGACTCGAAAATCTGATCTACCAAAGCTTAGGTTGTTTCTCTGATACTGAATATCGGTTAACTGTCTAATCAACTTCCCTCTTTCTCTAATCTCACCTACAGACAGCTCGATTTGTTGACTAGCATAAATTTCAGCCGATCCTAGCCCATAAATACAGCTAACAGAAGCAACAATAATCACATCTTTGCGTGATAATAATCCAGCAGTAGCCGCTAGGCGCAATCTATCAATCTCTTCATTGACAGCAGAATCTTTCTCGATATAAATATCTCGCTTTGGTATGTAAGCTTCTGGCTGATAATAATCAAAATAGCTTACAAAATAATGCACAGCATTGTAGGGAAAAAATGCCTTAAATTCACTGTAGAGTTGAGCAGCTAAGGTCTTGTTGTGCGAAAGTACTAGAGTAGGCCTATTCAGACCCTGAATAATATTAGCCATAGTATATGTCTTACCAGAACCAGTCACCCCGAGTAAAGTTTGACGATTTTGATTGTTTTGAAACCCTGACAAAATCTTGTCAATCGCCTTTGGCTGGTCACCAGCTGGTGCGTATTTTGAGACTAACTGGAAATCTGATTGTTGAGTTGTCAAAATAACTTAAATATTTACTAGTTGCTTACAATCCAAACAGTGATAATTTGATTGATAACAATCATTACATATCACCACCAATGCATTACACTGCTTGTTTTTACAATTATGGTAACTCTGATCCATGGTATTGCAATAGATACACTGACTAATCAGTCTAGGGTTGTCATCAAATGCCACACTCATCCTTTCATCAAATACGAAACAAGTCCCCAGATAGTGACCCTGTGGATAACGCTTAGCATAATTGATAATACCTCCATGCAATTGTTTAACATTTTTGTATCCCTTACTCTTGAGTAGGGCGGAAAATTTCTCACAACGAATCCCCCCTGTGCAATAAGTAACTATCTCTTGTTCCTTATCTAGATCACTATTCTCAACCCATTCTGGAAGATCTCTAAAATTCTTGATATCAGGAGTAATAGCATTATCGAATTTGCCTATTCTGCTCTCATACTCATTTCTTGCATCAAATAGTACTATGCTATCTGGATTGTTTTCAAGAATATCTTGCAACTGGTCTGGCTCAATATAATCAGCAGACTCTTTATCAATCTCTTGATCGGACATCAGTGTCACTATTTCCTTGCGAGCTTTGACTTTGAGTTTTGGAAATGGCACCTTGGCATACCTATCTATCTTGAAGTCTATTTCTCCAAATCTAGATGTCAAGTATTCGATATACTTTTCAATGTCAGCTACCCTGCCAGCAACTGTGCCATTGATCCCTTCTTCCCCGATTAAAACCCTACCCTTAATCTTTAATTCTGTTAGAAGACCTCTTTGAATCAATACTTCCAAACTCGGATTATCGACCGCTATATACTTATAAAATAAAATTACTTGATACTTTTTTGACATAAATAATATATACCTTCCTAGTAAAAAGGTAAAACCCTAAACCTACCCTCGATCCATATAGATTGTTACAAATATTTACCCTAATTACAACCTTGCTAAAATACTTTATTATGTTCTGCTAATTTGCTAGACCTAATTTGCTTGCAAGCAAAGCTTGATTGTAGCCTGGTGGCAATACTTCATCATCGACTACTATTACTGGCACAGCAAACTGTCTGGACTTCTCAAACATTTCCTTAGCGTATTCTGAGTTTTCTTGAACATTCTTGGCAATATAGGGTACACCTTTGCTATCCATGAATTCCATTGCTTTGTGACAATAAACACAGGAATTGGTGTGATAAACTGTAACTTTTTTGGTCTGTTGACTCATTGCTCCTCCTATTAATATGCTAGTGTTTTAATTGAATTGGTACGCTACAGACATGGCAAACGTCATACGAAAACGCACCACACTATTGTACCTTGCTTATGCTAATCCAGCAATAGGGCTTTTGCCTATTTTATCTCTATCATCCTGCTCATGCTTGCAAAATCTACCCTATCTGCTAAACTTAGCTTCATGAGTGAACATATAGCAATGGAACCTGATAATCCAACATCTACTGAATCTCCACCTGAAGCACCGCCCATAGCTTCTCCAAATCAAGCAAGTTCCGATACACCACCAGATCCCCAACCTTCCGATCTACAAAAGCATACAGTGGACAAGAACAGACGACAAGCTGTTGCCTGGATGAACAGAAAGAAGCCACCATCAAAACCAACTGGATATACTTATCTTGAGTAATAGTAATAAACTGCCAACCTATTGCGCGCCCTAGGTATTAATTTATTTATTAAAATTCAACCCCGTAACTTACTCTTATAGCCCTTTACTATTGCCTACAACTAAGCCATAATACCACTATGAACATCCTACTACTCTATGGCGGTAGATCCAGTGAGCATGAAGTGTCAATCAGTTCTGCTACAAACTTTCTTAAAGGGTTAAAACAAAATCAATATGATACTTATTTGGTAAAAATTTTACAAGACAATACTTGGATTTATCAAGATGACCAGTCAAAACCCCTTGAGCATACTAATCCAAAAGGTATCCAGGTATGTCTAGCCCCTATCGGGAACAAAGTCTGGCTAATAGAAATCCAATCTGGTAAAAAAATCTTTGAAGTAAATCTGGTTGCCCCTATAATGCATGGTCAAACGGCAGAAGATGGTGCAATTCAGGGCTTGTGTGAATTCTATGATATAGCTTACATTGGTCCAGGTATACTGGCTTCAGCCACTTCTTTTAATAAATTAGTCACAAAAGAGCTTGTATCCAAGACTTATGTCAACCAGGCAAAGTATTTAGCACTAACTAGATTAAATCAGATCAGTGAGCTAGATATCGTTAATGATCTAGGTCTACCAGCCTTCATCAAACCAGCAAGCCTAGGTTCGTCAGTTGGTGTCAGTAAAGTCACCGATAAAGCTGGACTAAGCCAGGCAATCAAGACTGCACTTAGCTATGATAATCAAGTGCTAATTGAGGAAGCAATTGATGGTCGAGAAGTAGAATGCGCTATCTTGGGAAATTCAGACCCAATTGCTTCGCCCACAGCTAGTATCATTACTAAGAATTTTTATGACTACCAAACCAAATATCATGGCTCTAATCCTCCAAATATCGAATTGCCTTCCGAGATAGATCCCGAAATAGAAGCTCGGATTAAATCTCAAGCTATAGAAATATTCAGGGTTCTTGGTTGCAAGGGGATGAGTAGAGTTGACTTCTTCTTAACCAAGAATAACCAAATAATATTCAACGAGATTAATACCATACCTGGTTTCACTCAATATAGTATGTACCCCAAAATGATCGAGTTGCTAGGAATTGACATCGGACAACTTACCAAGCGGCTTGTAGAATTAGCCCTAACAGCCAAGTTACAACGACAAAGTCTTAGCCTATAGCTTAAAGTTTCTTTCTTTTTTATCTCGCCAATCCTTGCTTTGTCTGACCAATTGATCTCGTAGTTCTGGAGCAATTGTCGCTATTACCTCCTCACTATATACTTGATTTTGGCTACCTTTGACCAAGACAGTGTCGCCTGATTTTAACTCTCTAGCTAATACCTTTCCAAGGGTATACGGATCTGAATAATATTCAAAATCTGCTTGATCAAAATATCTAGCCAATTTCTCAACTTCTGGACCCAACCCATAGACTTTATCTACTAGATGATTGGCTTGCTTGGCTACCCGAATATGCTCCTGACTAGTCAGTCTGCCTAGTTCATTCATCTGACCAAATACAAAAACTTTCCTTCCATCTCCAGCCAACTCTACCAATGTATCTAGACCTGCCAGGATGGAGACTGCACTAGCATTATAGCTATCGTCAATGATTCTAACCTGATTATCTGATATTAACAACCTAGAGCGACCAGCCACTGCCTGAAGCTTATTATAGTCTTCTACCGACCATTCAATCCCCAGAGAGTCCAGTGTCGCGAGTCCAGCGAGCCCAGCAGCCAACTGCACCCTACTGATCAATTGACTAGCAAACTCCAGATCCCTATTTGGGGTTCGTAATCTACCAGCCAACCCTTGGCTGAGCAAATTGACAAACTCTAGGCAATAATCTGCCTCCTGACCAACTGCTGAGTAACTCAATCTATTACCTTTGAGTGACTTAGCTTCTTGACTAATCAAATCAAAATCTTGACTGTAAATTACTGCCTGTCTAGCCACTTGAGCTAGCTTCCATTTTTCGGTTAGAACTGCTTGGATAGAACCAAATCCTTCTGTATGAGCTGCACCAATACCTGTGATAATTGCTATATCTGGCTTAATATAGCTCAAAAAATGAGTAATGTCACCCGGTTTATCCGCTCCCATTTCAAGCAATAGATAATCATAAGGATACTTCAGAGCTAACCATGTGACCCGCAATAAAATTTTTGACCACTGAACAATCGAGCTTAGATCGGAGGGTATGGACTGTTCAAAGATCACCATCGGTAGGCCGATCTCTGTATTGTAGCCACTCTTTCCTCGATTGTATTGAACCTTCCCGTTGAGCAACTGATCAATCATACTCCTAGTAGTGGTCTTACCTATACTACCAGTGATCGCTATAACTTTTGGCTTATGGATTACTAGCATCCACCTAACCATCATCTCTAAGTAACTTTGGACAAATTTAGCAAAGATTTTTCTCATTTTTTGATTAGCTCCAATAAATCCTCAATCCTTTTGATAGCCTGTTTACTATTACCAGACATAATGGTTCGCTTAAGTCCCATCTTCTTAGCTTCTTCTAGCCTGAGATTTGATCCCCTGACCGGCCTAATCTCTCCACTTAATCCAACCTCACCAAAAACTACCAGATCCGATCCGAGTTTTTGATCAAAATAGATCGAGATAATCGCTGCAGCCACCGCCAAATCTATTCCTGGATCATCCACCTTAATCCCACCTACTAGATTTACATAGACATCATATTGATCTAGCTTGAGCTTGGCTCGTTTGGACAAAACAGCTATTAGCATCTGTAATCGATTCAGATCAAAACCAACAGAAGTCCGTTTGGGATATCCAAAATTGGTCTTATTGATTAGAGCCTGGACTTCTATCAAGATTGAACGATTGCCCTCGAGTGCTGGATAGACAACACTGCCCGACTGATCTTGGCGAAATTCTAGCAACCTTTCACTCGGATTTGAGACCTCTTCCATCCCTCTTTCACCCATCGCAAAAATTGCTAGTGATTGATTGTTGCCAAAACGATTCTTGCTCGCCATCAAGATCTTGAGCTCAGAATTACGATCACCATCCAAATGAAGAACAGTATCTACCATATGCTCCAAGAGCTTTGGACCAGCTATATCTCCCCCCTTGGTCACCTGACCCACCAGAATGATTGCTGTATTGGTCAGCTTTGCCGCTTCGACCAAAAGATTTGTGACAGTAGTAATCTGACTAACGCTACCAGCCACAGTATCAACCTGACCAGAACGAATCGTTTGGACAGAATCAATAATCACTAGATCTGTCTGACCATCAGCCAAATGTCCAATCAAATTCTCAATCCTGGTATCCGTAGTGATCATCAATTGATCCCCTATCCCGTCAGTAGTCAATCTTTGCAACCGCATCCCGAGCTGAGTTTTTGACTCCTCACCACTCAGATAAATCAACTTACTTTGAGCTGAGAGATTTAATGCCAATTGACCCAATAGGGTTGATTTACCTATACCTGGCTGCCCTGACAATAAACTAATCGATCCCGGTACTATACCACCGCCAAATACTTGGTCTAAGCTTTTAATCCCAGTAGATAATCTAGTATTTGTGGTATGCTTGATTTCTTGGTAGGGAATCAATTCAAGTGCTTGAGAATGAACCCCACCCTTGATTTGATTGCTTACTTGCTTGAGGCTATCCCAACTCCCACACTGCAGACACTTGCCACTCCATCTCGATGACTTGGCTTGGCAATTTTGACAGATATACTCCACTTGATCATACTACCTTGTTACAACTTTACCATCTTGGTAATCTAGCCTAATTTTGCCTGGTACTTGGGCTAGCAGTAAATTATCAGCTAGTACGGATTCGAGTTGATCTTGCAAGATTCGATCAATTGATCTAGCACCATAACGCGTACTAAACCCAGTCTCTAATAAATGATTTTTAAGCCTTGGACTATAAGTCAAGCTAACACTTTTTGATCTTGCACGATTGGCTAGCCTAATTAATTTTTGATCTAGAATTAATTTGCTGGCTTCTTTGGTGAGATGTGAAAATCCCAAGATATAATCTATTCGATTCAAAAACTCTGGTCGAAAAGTATCTTCCAGGCTATCCCTAACCTTGCTAGGGATAGAGGCTTCTTGGTCTTCAATACTACCAGCAAATCCAAGGGAACTAGACTTACCGAAATATTCAGCACCAATATTGGCAGTCATGATGATGGTAGTATTTCTAAAATTAATTTCTCTTGAGCTAGAGTCTGTCAGAATTCCATTATCCAATATTTGCAATAGTAGATTGAATATTGCTGGATTGGCTTTCTCAATCTCATCAAACAAGATTAAACTATAAGGCTTTCTTCTAACTTTTTCCAAAAATCCAATCTGGTCTTGATACCCTACATACCCCGGAGGAGCACCGGTCAGTTTTGCCCCGTGATGCTTCTCGCTAAATTCACTCATATCGACCCGAATCATCGCATCTCGACTACCATAGAGTTCATTAGCAATCACCTTAGCCAACTCTGTCTTGCCAACACCTGTTGGACCCAGGAATAATAGACTAGCCAAAGGTCGATCCTCTATTGTCAACCCAACTTGACCACGCTTCAAAGCAGAGCTCACCGCTGAGATTACTCCAGGTTGACCTACTACCTGATTTGCAAGTCTTTGCTCCAAATCAATGAGTTGAAACTTCTTATCATCACTAAGCTGCTCGATTGGCAACCCAAGCTTATTAGCTAAAGCAGCCTGAATATCTTGCTTGTCAATCTGGTTCTTGCTCGCTTTCTTTGCCTCACTTCTTAAACGTTTTCTGGCAGCCTCGATCTTAGCCACCAAACGACCTGCCTTCTGATACTTTGAAGCAATTATAGCTGACTCCAAATCTATTTCACTAGCTATGATATCCTGTTCAATCTGATAAAGTCTTTCAGCCTTATCTGGATTGTTATATCTCCAACGAGCAAAGGTGTAATCCACTAAATCAATTGCCTTATCTGGGAAAAACTGTTCCGGTTGATAGCGCTTGGTCAACAATATTGCTTCGGCCAAAGCCTGATCAGTGATCTTTAGACCGTGAAAATCTTGATATCTATCCCTGACACCTTTGAGGATCTCCATCGTAGACTCAGAGTCTGTCTGTTCGACATCAACTGACTTAAACCTCCTGACGAGAGCTTGATCTTTCTCAATATATTTACGATATTCTTCCCTGGTTGTAGCACCAATAACCTGAATATTACCCCTGGCCAAGGCAGGTTTCAAGACATTAGCAAGATCCATTGTACCTTCACTATTGCCTGTGCCTACTATCTGGTGAACCTCATCAATAAAAAGTATTACCTGACCATCATCCTCTAGCTCTTCTAAGATCTCTTTAATTCTAGACTCAAATTCTCCACGATATTTTGTACCAGCCATCAAGCTAGATAGGTCTAACTGGTAAACCAATTTACCCCTTAATTCTACAGGAACATTTTGATCCTCTATAGCTTGTGCCAAACCCTCAATGATTGCCGTCTTACCAACACCTGGCTCACCGATCAAGATTGGGTTATTCTTGTGTCTTCTAATCAAAATAGTGATCAATTCAGCCAATTCTTTATCTCGACCAATCAAAGGGTCGAGCATCCCTTCGCTGGCCATCAACGAGAGATTTGTTGAATACTTTTCCAGCCCAATAGGAGAAGATATTTGATCACCAAATTGACTGAGCTGTTGGTCAAATATTTTGCGATTAACAATATATTGTTCTAACTCAACTACCAGATGTGAGATCTTGTATCCTAGTCTAGTCAACAATTTACAAACATCCGATGCTGGATTGCTCAATAATGAAAGCAGGATCAAGTCTGTACTAATCAATTTGAGATCAAACTTGTATGCAAGCTGATAGCTATCAACCAACGAACGCTTAGCCATCTGGGAAAATCCTTGATAATCCACAGTAGTTTGAGATGACTTACTAATCTCAGCCTTTAATAGTTCAAGGTTGACCTTGAGCATCTTGAGAAACTGTTCGGCCAGACTGTCAGATTGACTAATTAATCCATAAAGCAATTCTTCAGTACCCACTAAGCCTCTTCCCCTTTTGGCAGCATGCTTCTCGGCTACCTGAATAGCTTCAAGTGATTTGGTCGAAAATCGATCAAACGGATTGGTTTTGCTGGTCTGGATCTTCTTCATGCCTACCCAATGATGCAGCTTCTAATGCAATGGATTCTACGCTATCCTCTGTATTCACCACATCAATCTTAATGCCCAATAACTTAGCAGCCAACTTAACATTCATACCCTTTGAGCCAATGGCCAAAGAGTATTGATCATCACGCACTTTGACAGTAGCTACCTTTTGATCTGAATCCAAATCTATTGACTCTACCTCTGTCGGTTTCAAGGCGTTCTTGATAGCCTGAATCGAATCATCACTATGTTCGACTATATCAATCTTTTCATTTCCCAATTCATTGAGTACGGCTTGTACTCTGACCCCTCGTCCACCAACCAATGTACCAACAGGATCAATCCCATTGACATCAGACTTGACAGAAATCTTACTACGTATTCCAGGCTCTCGAACTATCTTAACAACTTCAACAGAACCCAATCCTATTTCTGGTACTTCGGCCTCAAATAATCCTCTGATAAAATCAGGATTTGTCCTAGATAAGACTACAGCAGGGCCACGCTTATCTTGATCTACTTCTTCGACAAGTACCTTGACTCTTAGGCCAGGATAAAGACGCTCGCCAGGTATCTGGCCTGACGGATAGATAATCCCTTGACCCTTATTGGCCAGATCTACCCTGATACCCATACTGTCACTTCTACCGATATTGACTGTGATGACTTTACCTATCTGATCGCGGTATTCATCGGCTATTTTGCTCTTTTCAGCCTCACGAATCTTTTGAAGCATCACATGCTTAGCAGTCTGAGCTGCTACTCGACCAAATTCTGCGGAATCTTCCTCCACTTCTACAAAGTCTCCAATCTTGACATTCTTATCAAGTTTTTTTGCATCTTCAAGGCTTATCTGACTATTTGGGTTATCAATCCGATCTTCTACTACCAATTTATCGGTGTAAAGCTTGAACTGACCAGTATCAGGGTGCAAAAAGACCCTGACTTCTTGATCTTGATTTTCACCATCAGGATCATTCAAAAAATCACGGCGATAAGCGGCTATCAAAGCTTCTTGAATACCGTCAAGCAAAACCTGCTTAGGAATATTCTTTTCATCACAGATTTGTTCTAATGCGGATATAAATTGTGTATTCATATTATCAATTATACCGAACTAAGCCAATGATTACTAGGGCAAATATCCTTAACTACTGATATCCAGATAGTGAGTTATCTCTGGCCAACCAATCTCACCCACTACTGTCACCAGATCGATCCTTAGCAAGCAATCACTGTACTCTTGATGGTTTTTCAACCAAGTCAACCCACCCGTCTTGATTTGATGGAGTTTTCTCTTGTTGATTAGCTTGCTTGGTTCAGCATCGATTGGATGCTTACGATACTTGACCTCGACAAAACAAAGGCACCGAGCTTTGAAGGCAATGATATCCAGCTCAAAATACTTCTTGCCATAATTTCTCGCTAGCAATTTATAACCCTTGCTGGTCAAATACTTCGCTACCCAATCTTCGGCCAAACTTCCTAGCCTGAGATTGTTCATTGAGATTATCCTACTACAAAATAGCCCTAATACAAAGATTGATTTTACTATTTACGAAAGCTAGAACTATTCTAGGCTTATCTTAATCTGCCAGTTTTTGTATAGCCTCATAATTTAAGGCTACTTGATCCTGACCAATGGGTTTGATAAATATACATCTTTGCTCGTAAGTACAAAAATAGGCAGGCTATTTCCTATTGAGTCCAGTAATTCAATACAAACACTAAATCAACACCAGCCCAACGTCAAAACTCTCAGTAAAATACTATTCAGCCTTAGCTTCGGGGTTAGCTTCTGGCTTTGCATCAATACTAGACTTATTTACCTCAGCTACTACTTCGGCTTTGTTTTCTGCTTTTTTGGCTTCTGCCTCTGCCTTCTTAGCATCAGCTTTAGCTAATTTTTCTGCCTCTTTTGCGGCTAATTGTTCTAGCTCAGCTTGACCAAAATCTGCATACTTATTAACCAATTCTTTATCAAATTTTACTTCCCTTAATCGAGTAGCCTTACCCCTTAACTCGCGCATATAACTAATAAACTTCCTACGTACCTTGGATCGCTTGAGCACTTCTAGCTTAACTAAACTGGGAGAATTGAGTAACCAAGATTTTTCTACGCCAATCCCCCCAGAGAGCTTACGGACAAAAACTCTAGCCATCATAGTATTTGGCTTGGTTACCTTGATCACTACTCCCTCGAAGACTTGGATGCGAGACTTCTCCCCTTCAGTAATCTTTTGATGGACTCTAACACTATCACCAGTACGCAATTCCGGTACTTGATGACGTTTATGCTTGCTAACAACTTGTTCTAATATTTGATCGGACATAACGGTAATTGTACCAGAAAAAATCCTATGAGACAAGTTTTAAATAGCGAGCAACTGCCAACCAAGAGGAAATAATACCAATCGTTATTCCTAGTCCAAACTGAGCTAATACTATATAGAGCTGATTCTGATCAATACTCTGCTGGATAAAATCAGCCCCTCCTTCTAGACTGTTAACCAATCCAGGCTCAACAGCCCGAAAAACAAAGTATGAAACCAGCATTGAGATTGTAGCCCCAATCAATCCATACAAAGCCCCCTCGACCAGAAATGGACCTCGGATAAACCAATTAGTCGCTCCGACCAACTGCATAATTTCAACCTCACCTCTTCTGGAAAAAATTGCCATCCTGACTGTATTAAATATAATCAGCAATGAAATCACCAAAAATACTATGCTAATAATTGTTCCAGTCCTACCAAGATTCTTGACAAAATTTAATAATCGATTGGTGGCAGAAAGTCTCTCGCTAAATTTCTCTTGCCTTTCGATGATATCTTGATACTTATCTTGACTAATCACACCAGATACAGCCTCAATCTCTCCAGCCTGACTAGCCTTGATCTCCAAGGATGCCGGAAAAGGATTGCCGACATCGCTATCTTCAAGCAAACTGGTCGTCTCCTGATCACCAGAAGCTTTAAACTCTTGATATGCCTGGTCTTTGGAGGTATATTCTACAGTCTCGACCTCATCAAGTGCCTCCAGATCTTGCTCTAGTTCTTTAACAATCTCACGTGGCGCCGAATCAGTCAGGTAGATACTGACATCAGCTTTTTGTCTGAACTGGATAGTTTGCTGATTGAGCAAAGCTTGAGCAAAAATAAAAAAACTAACCACCAAGATAGTAACCAGCATCACTGCTGTAGCGGCTATCGACAGCCAAGAATTACGAAAAAAGTTTTTAAGACCCTGCCTGATGATCCGATAAAATGTAATCATAAACTAAATCTCCCAACCTTTTCGTCTTTGACTATCCTGCCACGATTAATAGTAATCACCCGCTTCTTGAGAGAATTAACTATCTCTTTGTTGTGAGTAGTCAAAAGCACTGTTGTACCAAATCGATTAATCTTGAGCAGTAGCTCAATAATATCCCAAGCAGTCTTAGGGTCAAGGTTACCAGTCGGCTCATCAGCAATTAAGATTTTTGGATTACGAATCAAAGCCCTAGCTATTGCAGTCCGTTGTTTCTCACCACCAGATATTTCGTGGGGATAACTCTTGACCTTGCCACTTAGACCCACTAGATGCAAGATCTTTGGTACTGCGCGTTTAATATCTTTGGTCTTAACCCCAGCTACCTCTAGGGCAAAAGCGACATTTTCATAGACATTGAGATTTGGTAATAATTTAAAATCCTGAAATACTACGCCAATCCTTCTCCGAAGTATTGGGATATCTTGACGAGTCAAAGTATCATAGTCTGTACCATCAACAATGATTTTACCACTGACCGAATCTGCTTCTTTGATCAGAAGTTTGATTAATGAAGACTTACCAGCGCCACTAGGCCCCACAATACTAACAAATTCCTTAGCGGTAATATGCAAGTTCACACCAGACAGAGCCACTGTCTTATTCGAATACATTACCGAAACTCTATCGAGTAAAATCATCAAACAAGCTAATTAACGGCAATGATCTCGTAGATTATAGTTCCTACAGGTATCTCTATTTCCACCTTTTCACCAGATCTTCTTCCTATCAGGCTACTCCCGACAGGAGACTCATTGGAGAGCTTACCCTCCAACGGATTAGCCTCAGTAGATCCAACGATACGATACTGCTTCTGCTCCCCATTGACAATAACCTTCACTACGCTCCCGATTTCCACTTCTTCACTATGATGATTACTGACAATCTCAACTCGCTTGAGCATAGACTCAATCTCTTCAATCCTACCCTCCATAAATGCCTGCTCTTCTCTAGCTTCATCATAGCTGGCATTTTCACTTAAGTCCCCATAGTCTTTTGCTTCTTTTATCTTGTTGGCAATCTCTGGACGCTTAGCCTTGAGATCGGCTAATTCTTTTTCCAGGTCAACTAAGCCTTGCTTGGTCAATAATACTTTGTCATCTTTTTTTATAGTCATTGATTCCTTCCTACTGTATAATTAATGCTAGATTATCTTAGCATAGACAGCCTAAGCTGTCTATGCATCTAGTGTCAGCAATCTCGAAAACAATAGTAGCATCTAGATCAAGCAAACGATAGGGGGAAGACATCACAATCAATCACATCAAACAAAGGTATCCGGAGTACCAATTCCGCAAGAGAATGTACTATGGATTCGATAGTAATAGTAAACAGATCTATTATATTGCTGATTCTAGTGATTATCCATCCAGCCCCTTGCTATTGATCCATGAATTGGCACATGCCGAACTAGGCCATATTGACTACCAATCTGACCTGGAGCTAGTTCTAATTGAAATTAAGGCTTGGGACAAAGCATTAATTATCTGCCAGGAGCTTAGTATTGATTATGATCAAACGTTAAGAGATAGCTGTATAAAAACTTATTTAGACTGGTATAAAGCTAGAGGAACCTGCCCGAATTGCCATACATTAAATATTAATAGGCAAAACAACTATCAATGCTATAACTGTCTAAGTAGCTGGAGAGTGTCTGATAGCCTACATCCTGAGCCACGAAAATATAATCTCAGCTTCTAGTTAGCTAGAGTATCTTTTGCCTTACCCCTACGAGAGATCTTGCCACCCTTGCGTCCAGCCAAGGAAGCTAGCTTGGGGTTGGCAGCAAAACCTCCACCTCGAGATTTTTTGCCACCTGCTTGACCTATTACGGCGTAGAAATTCTTGCCGTATTTTTTACGATTTGTTGATGCAGCCTTATGACCACCTACTTTGGTACCCGACATGGAGACCCCCTTTCAAGTTAGTTTATTACTTGAACTGCCCTCCGCAAGTTTTCACTTCAGTTATTACGCTTATACTTTAGCTTATATTTATAGTTTTGTCAAGTCCAAATACCCAACATTATTGCTACGGGCAGATAATTTAATCTCCTACCTAGAGTCCCAGAAATTTTTCTTGCGTTGTAACAAAATCAGGATCTAGTCCATAGTTAAGCTGAGTTGATAAATATTTTAGTCTGGCATTTTCTATAATTCTCAAAGCCCTAGGTATAAAAATACCCCTATTATTAATTCCTAAAAGGTTTAATGCTCCATAAAAATACAAAATATCTTGCTCTCGAGCATCAACCTGCCAAGATCTAAAATTGTCTACACCAATTACCATTCCTATATCACCATCATTTTCAAAATCTGATATACCTACTGAAACTTCCGTGTTATTGGATTGTTTCATACGAAATCCTTCAAAACTAACCAAGTCTGAAAATAATAGTCTTATATCTGGATAAGTGGGATGCAAGTAATTAGATAGCTTATTTGGAATGCCTATCATTAATATATTATTGCCGCCTTCTCCTGGACTATTCCTAAAAATTATAATAGGTTCATTAGGATTACTGGACAATAATTGATGCCAGCTATCTAGCACTTCTGCCGGAGACTTATCGGTCATCTTAGTTTGTTCCATACTTTTCCTTATAATAAATAACATAACCTAAATACAAAAAACCCCTCAAGAGAGGGGTTTTTAATAAAAAATCTAGATGAGAATATATAGTACTTTTTATTAATCAATAAAAAGTGGCACCGTGCTACTTTCCCGCAAGGCAGTATCATCGCCGCAGAAGAGCTTAACTTCCGTGTTCGGAATGGGAACGGGTGTTTCCTCTTCGCCATAGGCACCACCTAAGATTTGCTAAATGTAACTTGTAAAAAGCCAATCGACTATTAGTATACCTCAGCTCAATGCCTCACAGCACTTACACTTGGTACCTATCAACCACGTTATCTACATGGAGTCTAATGGGGAAACCTAATCTTGAAGGAGGCTTCGCGCTTATATGCTTTCAGCGCTTATCCTTTCCGAGCATAGCTACTCAGCAATGCCATTGGCATGACAACTGATACACTAGAGGCTCGTTCACTCCGGTCCTCTCGTACTAGGAGCAACTCTTCTCAAGTTTCCAAACGCCCACACCAGATACGGACCGAACTGTCTCACGACGTTCTTAACCCAGCTCGCGTACCCCTTTAATTGGCGAACAGCCAAACCCTTGGAAGGTGCTTCCCCTCCAGGATGGGATGAGCCGACATCGAGGTGCCAAACAGCGCCGTCTATGTGAACTATTGGGCGCTATAAGCCTGTTATCCCTGGCGTAACTTTTATCCGT
Source organism: Candidatus Saccharibacteria bacterium (assembly GCA_017983775.1). Lineage (NCBI taxonomy): Bacteria > Candidatus Saccharimonadota > Candidatus Saccharimonadota bacterium. The sequence goes on from JAGOAT010000010.1 coordinate 23,445, forward strand.
TGAGCACTGTTAATTCCACACTTATACAGTGGGTCACTAACTCCTGCTTTCGCACCTGCTTGGATTGTAGTCCTCGCAGTCAAGCTGACTTAAATGCGTTTACACTATCAGTATGATTTCCATCCATACCTAGTCAACCTTTGAACGCCTCCGTTACTCTTTAGGAGGCAACCGCCCCAGTTAAACTACCCATCAGACACGGTCCCTCTACCTGTAACTAACTTAAAAATATTGTCTAATATAAACTAATCTTTAAATCAGTTAAAGGCAGAGGTGAGAGCCAAGCTGTATTAAGGGTGGTATTCCACCAGTGACTCGATCGCGACTAGCATCGCGACTTCATAGTCTCCCACCTATCCTACACATAATAAAGCCAGACTCAATGCCAAACTGTAGTAAAGCTGCACAGGGTCTTTTTGTCTTGGTGTGGGTAAACGGCATCTTTACCGCTAATGCAATTTCACCGAGTCCTTCGTTGAGACAGTGCCCACATCATTGCGCCATTCGTGCAGGTCGGAACTTACCCGACAAGGAATTTCGCTACCTTAGGACAGTTATAGTTACTGCCGCCGTTCACTGGGGCTTAAGTTCAAGGCGTGAACCTCTCCCCTTAACCTTCCAGCACCGGGCAGGCGTCAGCCTGTATACATCAGCTTTCGCTTTAGCACAGACCTGTGTTTTTAATAAACAGTTGCATGGGCTCTTTTACTGCGCCCGACTTGTAAACAAGCCGGGAGGCCTTATCCCGAAGTTACGGCCGCTCTTGTTGCCGAGTTCCTTAACGAAGGTCCACTCGTCCACCTTGGTCTACTCGACCTGACCACCTGTGTCAGTTTGCGGTACGGTCGGCAATATCCATAAGCCAAATTAATTTTCTAGCCAGCTAGTACGCCGAAATCCAGTCAATCAAAGATCAACCGTTTCACTCGCATGTATAGCATGCTTAGACAGCAATCCAATAAGCTGCTTCGACTTCCAAGCCGTGTCTTAATCTGACAAGATATTACCGGTACAGGAATATTAACCTGTTGTCCATCGCCTACGCTATTCGCCTCGGCTTAGGCCCGACTAACCCTAAGCTGATCATCATTGCTTAGGAAACCTTGGTCTTTCGGTGGGCAAGATTCTCACTTGCCTTTCTGTTACTCATTCCAGCATTCTCACTTCTATCCACTCCACCAAACCTTACGGTTCAACTTCAACGCTGATAGAACGCTCCCCTACCCCATTTGCTTACGCAAATAGTCGTGTCTTCGGTACTGTACTTAGCCCCGTTATATTTTCCGTGCAAAGCTACAATTGACCAGTGAGCTATTACGCACTCTTTAAATGAATGGCTGCTTCTAAGCCAACATCCTGGTTGTCTGTGCAATTTCACTTCGTTTTCCACTTAGTACAAATTTTGGGACCTTAGACGACGATCTGGGCTGTTTCCCTTTCGAAACAGGAACTTAGCTCCCTATTTCTAACTGCTGCAATAGTTTATATGGTATTCGGAGTTTGATTGGACTTGGTACCCTAATGTGGGCCCAAAACCCATTCAGTGCTCTACCCCCATATAATAGTTTACAACGCTAGCCCTAAAGCTATTTCGGGGAGAACCAGCTATCTCCAGGTTCGATTAGCATTTCACCTCTAACCACAGGTCATCCAAGAGTTTTGCAACACTCCCTGGTTCGGCCCTCCATACCATGTTACTGGTACTTCAGCCTGCCCATGGTTAGCTCACCTGGTTTCGGGTCTAATTCATATGACTTATTCGCCTGGTTAAGACTCGCTTTCGCTTCGGCTCCGTTTTTAAAACTTAACCTAGCCATATAAATTAACTCGCTGGATCGTTATGCAAAAAGCACGCCGTCACTAATAACCATAAATGATTAGAAGCTCCGACTCATTGTAAGCGCAGGATTTCAGATTCTATTTCACTCCCCTTCCGGGGTTCTTTTCACCTTTCCCTCACGGTACTCGTTCACTATCGATCGTAAAGTGTATTTAGCCTTGGAGGGTGGTCCCCCCAGCTTCAGACAAGGTTTCCCGTGCCCCGTCCTACTTGAGACTTCCTGACATTTATGATAGCAAGCTATCACAGATGTCAGTCCTTTGTAGACAAAGGGATAAGTATATTTCGTTTACGCGACTTTCACGCTCTATGGTGGTCCTTTCCAGGCACCTTCTACTATATAAATATTTTGTAACCCTATTTGTCATCAGTCAATGACAAGCATTAGTCAGCTAAACTCAATCACTTGAGGTCAACTGACTGATGGTCTACATCTCACAACCCTTTCCTTTTATTAGTGACTAAACCTACTGATTATCTAGACAGAATCTAGATAATTATAGGAAAAAAGATAAGTTTAGGCTTCTCCCCTTTCGCTCGCCGCTACTCAGAGAATCTTGGTTAATTTCTTTTCCTTACCGTACTAAGATGTTTCAGTTCCGGTAGTTGCCGTCTCCAAACCTATGAATTCAGTTCGGATCATCTCAACATGACTTGAGATAGGTTTCCCCATTCGGAAATCCCCGGATCATAGCTTGCTTGGTAGCTACCCGAGGCTTATCGCACCCTGCTGCGTCCTTCTTCGGCACTTTACGTCAAGGCATCCATCGTGCGCCCTTATTTTGCTTTTTACAAGGCTTCTTTAACCCAAACAGAATTTTGGTCAAAGAAGCAATACATTAGCAAATCTTAGCTAGTGTCTAATCACAAAGATTAAAACAAAACTAAAATTTGTTTCGGTGATTTGTTTCGCACAATCACAAACTTGCGTCAATGACTGTTCGAAACCGTTTTCCCATCTAGATTTTCAAGGTTCGTCTATCTTAATCAACAGTTCATCCTGATTAGATAGTACAATTAGTGATATTATCAGAAAATATAGACCGATGTCAAGAGATTTTTTTAACTATCTCACTAAATATTCTGCCCCTTTGTTTGTAATCATCAAACATATCTTTACTACTGGTCGCCGGAGAAAGCAAAACTATCTGCAGACCTTCAGCATTAGCTAGTTGCTTAGCCTGATCTACAATCTGCACGAAGTCCTGACCCTCATTAACCTGATAGCCCTCAAATCCAACCGACCTAAAGGTCTGGATAATCATTTCCGAAGCTTGACCATAAAGCAAAACTTTAATCTGACCCAAATCTGATAGATAGTTCGCTAATGGTAGATAATCAAGCCCCTTATCCATACCACCGATCATCACGACAATTTTATCTCCATTCTCAGTTAGGGCATTAATTGCTGCGATTGTCGAGCTAGGATTAGTGGCAAATGAGTCATCATAGTAGCTAATCCCTCCAACTTTAGCAACAAATTCAATATGATGCTCTAGACCCCTGAAGCTACTAACTATCTCTAGATAAATAGACCTATCCTCTATAATATCCCAGGTAGCCGAAATTGCTGCGGCAATATTTTCCAAGTTGTGCAACCCTGGCAAAGCCACTATTGATCTAGTGATCTCAAGTTTGCTATCAAAATATATTCCGAGTTTATCATACTCGATCATAGAGCCACTACCCAATGGTCCATATCCTCGTTTTTGGGCTAAGCTCACAGTTGCTAGACTAGTAGAATTCTGGTCATCAGCCTTATAAACTGCTAGATCTTGGATAGATTGGTACTTGAAGATATTTGCTTTTGCCAGATAATACTCATTTTTATCTCTATGCCAATCCTGATG
>JAGOAT010000011.1 GCA_017983775.1 Candidatus Saccharibacteria bacterium
TCGTTTTTGGGCTAAGCTCACAGTTGCTAGACTAGTAGAATTCTGGTCATCAGCCTTATAAACTGCTAGATCTTGGATAGATTGGTACTTGAAGATATTTGCTTTTGCCAGATAATACTCATTTTTGTCTCTATGCCAATCCTGTTGATCTAGTCCCAGCAGCAAACAAACTGCTATATCTGGACTTTGATTCAAATCTATTAACTGGAATCTGGAAAGCTCTTAGACTACCCTATCATCTGGGGTTAGTTGATTTAGAATATCCAGAGCTGGAGTCCCAATATTGCCGACTAAATATGAATTCTTGCCTGCCAGTTTGAGGATACTATCTATCAGGCTAGCAGTTGTACCCTTTCCCTTTGTACCAGTTATGCCAATGATCTTTGCGGGACAATGTTTAAAAAACTCTATAGTAGCACTTGAGATTGGAGTCTTGATCTCTTGATCAAACCTAACACCTGGAGATCGATAAATCTTAGTATAATGATATTGATCTAGGTCCTTCAGGTAATCATTGCCATAAACCCCCTGGTAGCCCTTTATCAGACTCTGATCATGAATATTAATTATATCTGGATCCGTTCCCTGGTCAACTAGCCATCGGTAAATAGATTGACCCTCTAATCCAAAGCCCAAAATAGCAATCTTTGTCTGCTGATTCATGAACCAAATTATAACATATCAAGGGGACTCCTTGCCCATTTTGATCTGGGAGAACTATACTTTTCAAGGGGACTCCTTGGGAATTGTGCTAAAATCATCCTAGATGAAAAAGATTGGGATATTTGATAGTGGGGTAGGTGGTCGAAAAGTAGAGATAGCGCTCAAAAGTAGCTTCACGAGTATCGAAACAATTCTTTTGACCGATAAGGACAATCTACCATATGGCTCAAAAACTAGATACGAACTCTACCAGCTAATCGAGCCTTTTATCAAGCAATTCGAACTTGCTAAAGTAGATCTGATACTTATTGCCTGCAATACAATTACTACCAATATCATTGATCAGATTCGCCAATTAACACCCTTACCCATTGTTGGCTTCGAACCAGCAATCAAACAAGCAGCATTGTTATCCAAAACTAGGTCAATAACAGTCTGTGCCACTAAGGGAACATTAAGTAGCACTAGATATGCCTGGCTGGTCAATACTTATGGCCGGGATCTAAAAATCTATCAGCCTGATTGCACTAATTGGGCTCATCTAATCGAATCTTCAAGCTTATCCGACCAGGAGCTAAAAACAATTGTTGATCAATCACTAGACAGGAATTCAGATATAATCTTACTCGGCTGTACACACTACCACTGGATAGAATATAGGCTTAACGAGCTTGCAGCCGGTAGAATCAATGTAATTCAGCCGACCGAGGCTGTCTTTAGGCAGATTCAGCAGCTTCTACAGATTTGAGTAAATTATCAAATAGCATTGCCACGGTCAAAGGCCCAACGCCACCTTTGGGTGGTGTGATATAAATATCATCCCGATCAAGAGCATCTGAGTCAACATCGCCATAAATCGCCCCCTGATCATCCGAAGTACCTGCATCGATCACAATAGTACCAGGCTGGATCAATCTTGATCCAATTAGCTCAGGGTTACCAACGGCGCTGACCAATACTGAAGATTGCTTAACTACTTGATCTAGATTGTCGTGATGGCTCACAATCCTAAGTCCGACCCCCTTATTCTCAAGAAATCTCGCCAGGGGTGCGCCAACTAACCGACCTTGACCAACTATTGTGACACTATGTATCCGGCTACCTAAAATAATTTCGGAGAATTCCAATAGCTGATTGATAGCCCTAACTGTAGGTGGCACAAACTTACTCCCCCCGGAAAGGCCATCAATATCTTTTGCTGGGCTAACGAGACTGAGTAAATAATCTGTCTGATCTGGATTATTGACAAAATCAATTGGTAGCTGGACAACTATACCATCACAATCTATTTGATTATAATATTGAATCTTTTGCTCAAGCTGATCGAAGCTAACTCTCTCGACTTTTACATCGACTCCGATCTCTTGACCATATCCAGCCTTAATCTTGAGGTAGCTTTCAATCACTGGATCTTGATTGGCCACTAAAACTATAAGCTTGGGTTGCCTGGCCAACTCCTGAACCTGCAAGATTTGATCCTGTTTGATTTGCTCAACGATGGTTTTGGTCAGTAGTAACATAGATTATTCATTAATCAAAAAGTAATATAGTTTATTGTAATGATTCTAAGCTCGTAATTGCCTCAGGTGAACCAAAAAATCAATTATGGTGGGTCTAAGTGGACTTGAACCACTGACCTCGTCATTATCAGTGACGCGCTCTAACCAGCTGAGCTATAGACCCTTGATGCTTGCAAGCCTGACTGTTTAATCTAGCGACCCTGCAAAACAACTATGGTATTGTAATACTTTTGAGACTATTTCACAAGACTTATATTCCTGCTCCTGTGAAACAGTCTCAGGAATGAGAAGTTATATTAATAATGCTGAATTTACCATCCAACATTCTAACCCTAAAACCAACTACTTCCATTAACTCTGTAATTTTGTACCCTTTAAATCCTAATTCTAATAAGCTTTCTGCAATTTTCAGTGGGTCTATATCTGTCCTATCGTCAAACAATGTCATCCCTGTCCCTACTGCCTCCTCAAACTTCTCTAGTGTAACCTTATCTAAATCTAAGCAATTTACGACAACAGTTTTAATTGTAGCCGGAATATCAACCCGGTCTTTATATTCCAAATTATCCTGAAGCCACTCTAGATCTTTCCATGATACACTATTAAATTTTTCGCATCCCCCTCTTTCAAGAAAATACTCTGGGTCAGTTAACCCAGCAATTGTTCTATCATTCAGACACCTTACAAGATGTGACCATACCTCTGACCCATATCTCACGATGCAGGCCTGTCTAACCTTATCGTTGTCAATGCTCTCATTTGACTCAAAAAACGATTCCCCATACATAGAATTGTATCTTTCTGCAATAGAAGGAATTGGTATTAATCGATCAAAATATCTAAGTCTATCTAAATCATTATTAGCAATTTCAACTGCCAAACCTAATGAATTTATGTAATGTTCATCAAAAAATAAATTCAATACATCTATTAGTTCTGCAAACCTTGCTTGTATTATACTTTTGGCTTCTTCAGATAGCAATTCATCTGCTTCATCTGAATTGAAATTAAAAAAATTCAAAATTTTAGGTATCATTGAATCTAGGTCTTCACACATTATTAACCACTCACCTAGTATGGTATTGCGGTCTGCCTGTTTAAGATTTCCCAGCATAGTACGTGCATCTGTAGGGTTCAAATCAAAATCCCTAAAAGTACTCTGTGCTAGATCATGCAATCTTTCATTTTGGGCACTTACTCTATTTTGTATGCTACTGCTTGGATCTGTCTTTTTATACTGATCCAGCTGGCTAGCCAAGCTACCTTCATTAACTGATAAAATTCTGGCTATTTCGCGTATCTGGCTATTCTCAGGTATTGGTAATTGTGTACCATACTTCGCAAGAAGTTCGTTAATCTTATCCCTTTCTTCCAGAAAACAACGAGCCAAATTAGCTAAATCTGGATCCCCTACATCATTCCTGGGAAAACCACAGTGCCTGGATAACATATAAAACTCTCCAGAAGATAGATACCGACCCAATAGCTCACGTTCATCCCGGATTTGTTCTTCAACCAATTCAGAATTAATTCCTAAAGAACTCAACCTTGAGACCGGTTTTGCAAACTTTCCACCAAACTCTAAATACTTTCCCAGCAACAACTTTCCCTCTCCAGCCATCACTTCCTCATGCAAGATTTTTATCAATTCTTCCCAGCCTTCTAAATCTTCCAAACTTATATCATAAGGAAGACCAGATACGTACTGTTCGACTTGGTAAGAAAACCAACTTTTAGCCCTATCAATATCCAAACCCCTGTCTAATATAATATCATGTAATTGATTCTTTAATATAACTGAATATCTTCCTAATATTGATACCAGAATTGGCCTTATTACTTGCCGATATTCCTCCAGCCAACTCCGAAATTGTATCCTTACCATTTGTATATCCTTGTCCGATAGACTCCCAGAATACCTGCTCATATTATTTATCCTATCTAAGTAAAGCTTAAACATACCCATACCTTCATACTCCCCTGGATAGACTAGAGCTGCTTCTAAACTAGCACAAATCACTTTTGCCAACGTATATTCACCCTCAATGTGTGCCGGATCCGGCAAGTTATTGTCATTATATCTGTTTGACCCTGTTAGCTGGTCACAATGTTCTATCCATTGATCACTTGACCCTTTCATAGCTTTTCTTAAATAAGTTCTTTTATTACCAAAATCTTTCTCAATCCAATCAAATACCCCCTCAATCTGATTAGCAGTAAGGCCCATATTGCCTATAATACCGTGAGAAGTTTGTACCGCAAGATTTTTTCGAAATTCTCCAATAGATACTTCAATATGACACATTGTCGGCCATCCAACTCTATCGTACGATTCATTACTCCCTATAATTTCTTGGCTCATTAGATAAACCATAGCACATATATTGTTTAACTTCAATATTCAAACCGGGTATCTACTCACCACTCCGAGTAACCAATCTAGCCACAGATTAATTAACCAGCTTATCTAACCTCAGCTCGACATAACCAAACAGTTAAATAACCCCAACCATTAGTCTCTCTTCCTACTTGGTAAGGTTAAGCTGTGGTTTAATGGGTCTAAGTTGATAGACTGTTATTCCTGCCAATAGATTGACTATAAAGTTAATTGGTCTACGATGTCTAGTATGCTCTATTTGAGATATATTCTTAAGCTGATTGTTGATAGTCTCAATAATACCTCTCTTTCTAAGTACTAACTTCTCCCAGAGAGACATTAGCTGATTTTTCATGTTCTTCTTGATACCAGTTACTAGCTTGATTCCCTTGTTGAGTGGCCTTTGGAACAGCTCCTTTGATATACATCCTCTATCGGCAAATAGGTGACCCAAGACATCCTTGACAAGGGTTAACATGTTAGCTTGATTATTGGAGACTGTACAAAATATTGTGTAAACTCCACTTCGCACAGTCTCGTCTGGTTACCTGGGGTGGTGAGTAGACATGAAACCAAATTTAAAGTACGGTGCTTAAAACATAAGCCAGATATAAAAAATAGATACCGATTAAAATTATCCCACTCTTATGACCAATCTTCCAATTCCTAATCAGCATCAAGAAGATCAGGGCAACTACTGTTGCAAATAGTAGAAAGATACTAGCTATCAGATTCTCTGTGCCAACGGTGATTTCACCCCCCTTCCAGACAATATATGCTAGCCAAGGCATCCCTAGCCCAAACAATACATCAAAAATATTTGACCCCAAAGCATTACTAACGGCCATATCTCCACGGCCTTGTTTGGCTACAATTATTGAGCCAATCAAATCAGGTAAACTTGTTCCAGCAGCCAAGACTGTCAATGCCAAAAAGGTCGGATTAATTGAAAAATAATCCGCGATCACTATGACATGATGAACCAATTGGTGACTAAGCCCAGCAATTACCAGAATGGACATCACAAAACTCAAAACATATAACCTAGGGAACTTATCAGGACTTGGAATAACCAAACCTACCAACCTCCTCGATAATCTGCCAAGAGCGTTGACAGGATTGTTCTCGATCAATTCTATAGCATCAACATCTTGGTACTTGAATAATTTACGCCAATAAATAGCAGCAATCACATATACCATGTAGACCAAGACAAAAATTCCTGCCTCCAGTATATTGATTTTGCCATCTGAAAATGCCCAAAATAATAACAAAATAGTCAATATATAAAATCCCATATCTCGCAAAACCGGTTGCCACTGCAGCTTAACGACCCGAAACATCGAAGATGCCCCGATAATCACCAAAACGTTAAAAATTGCAGACCCAACAATTGTCCCCGCACCGATGTCTCCAGATCCTGTCTGTGTTCCAAAAACTGCAAAGGTAGATGTAAAAAGTTCTGGGGCACTTGATCCAATAGCCAGCAAAGTTGCCCCAGCTGCATCACTACTTAATCCAAGCTTTTTAGCAAGTCTATCAATCGCAGGAACAAAAAAATCTTCACTGACTATTGATAGCAGGTAAAAAGCCCCCAGGACTAGCAAAACTGACCAAACCATAGCAAGCATTATCCGATCTCCCCAATTGCTTTTGCGATCCGATCTACCAAGTCCAATTGAAAGACTGAGGGAATTATCAAATCCTGATCTGGGTCTTCGATGAAGCTTGCAATCTCTCTAGCAGCTGCCAGCTTATGCTCAGAAGTAATTCTTTTGATCTGATACTCCAAAACACCTTTGAATATACCCGGGAATGCCAGAGCATTATTAACCTGATTTGGATAATCACTCCTACCTGTGGCTACCACCATCGCTCCAGCCTGTTTTGCCAGACCTGGATCAATCTCTGGTATTGGGTTTGCTAAGGCAAAGATAATCGCTTGATCAGCCATGGTTTTGACCATATCAGGAGTAATACTACCTGGTCCAGAAACACCAATCAAAATATCAGATCCCTTGATTGCTACTTCAGCTTGGCCTTGAATCAACCTTTTATTGGTAATCTTGGCTAAATCCGCTTTATCAAAACGCAGACCAGGTCTTCCCAGATAAATTATCCCCTCACGATCCACTACCAGTACCTCAGCATCTGGGTATTGCTCAACAATTAGTCTAGCTATGGCCTGACCAGCAGCTCCCGCCCCGAGAATAACGACTCGTGATTGGTTGATATCTTTGTTAACTACCTTACTTGCATTGATTAATCCCGCGAGAACCACTATTGCTGTCCCATGTTGATCGTCATGCATCACCGCAATATCTAGATGCTCGATCAAGCGTCTTTCAAGCTCAAAACACTCAGGAGCCCTGATATCCTCCAGATTGATTGCTCCAAAGTTTGGCGCTACAGCCATAATAATCTCAAACATCTGATCTACCGAATCAGCATCGATCACAAGAGGCCAAGCATCTACACCAGCAAATTGTTTGAGCAATAGTGCCTTGCCTTCCATTACTGGTAGGCTTGCAGCTGCTCCGATATTGCCCAACCCTAGAACAGCTGATCCATTGGAGATAATTCCAATAGTTTGCCGAGCTGAAGTCAGATCCCAAGACAAACTAGCATCTTCCGATATTGCCTTCGATACTGCACCAACACCAGGAGTATAGACAGTGCTCAAATCTTCTTGATCTTTGATTTCTAGTTTTGGGATGATAGACAATTTTCCCTTTAGCTTGCGATGTAAATCCAGTGCCAATGCATCATAATCATTTTTCATTATCCTATCATAACATAGACTGATCAGACTTATTTATTCTTTATCCAACGTGGTTCCTGGTATCAAATCACCTACTTTAGGCTACAATAATATCTTCACCTGATTGGCTTTAGATTATTAGATATCTTAATGAAAAGGTTCTTCTAGTCTCAAGCTAAATAATTTTATACTCAGAGTTATTTAGAATAAATCTATAGGATATGATTCTGAACTTTATTGATATGAATCTAGATAAGATCGAGACCTATCTCATCATCTTTGACATCTCTGGATTGCCCTGAAGGCAATGTCAAAATCGCATATATTATATGTGTTGAGCCTATAATACCCATGCCAGAGAATGGTTACCTATAAATTCCTCTAAATTTTTGGGAATGATTATTCTAATTATTCTTGGATTTTAGGTCTTTTTTAATAGTACTCGTCCTTCACCTGAAAAAGATTGCCGAGAATCGTGTATTGAGCTCCTGTTTTTTTGATTATCTATTTTTGTCATTTTCCGTATTCTCGAATCAAAGCTTCGGAGATAATACACAATCTGTCGCCAACCCAAATCTTATAAACTCTCGTCACATCATCAATCTACATACTATGTCACTTTCCAACCCCCTCCACCCCGTCATCCTCCACAATCCCACACCTCATCATATTCCAAATTTCTACCAACTCTCACTCTCGTCATATTCCAAAATCCTGTAACTCACCCTCTCGTCATATTCAGGTTGCCCGAAGGGCAAGACTGAAGATCCAGCATTTCACATCGAGTGGTTACTCAAATTTCAGCAGAAGGGTGGATGCCCCGTAAGCTCTCCGAGCTTCGGAGGATGACAAGAAGAAATTATAATATAACGATTATAGTTACCCTATTGTTTCTTTGTATCCAAAACTACGCCTTGAAGATGACATAAAAATTGGCAATTATATACTAGACGTCACCAATTTATGATTAATCTTCTAAAAATTTGAGTTAGTTACTATCTTCTCTCTGTTTTTTAGCCCATTTTACTAAGTCTTTGTTTTTGATGGCTGGTGTTTTTGCTACTCTCTTGACGGCATCTTTGAAATTACCATCAATCCTAACACGCCGCTCATTTTCACGTACTGGTTTTTTTTGGTCACTTTTAATTTGAGCCTCAAGTTCCCCGATCTCTTTTTTTGTTGGCATCTCGTCGTTCATTAAGTCTGATTATATCGTAGTGTAGTTATTACTGTATACTTAATGTGGATATCGAAAAGGAAACAAAAATATGGATGAAGTGCTCTCAAAACAATCTGAACATTTTGAAGTACCGGACACAGAATCGGTACTGGCAACGTTGGTCTGACGGCGTTACCTGTCCTAAGTGCGGTGAAATTGATATAAAGATATACAAACTAGCCAGCGGCCGCATTAAGTGCGCAAGTTGTCGCAACACATTTACGGTGCGTACCCGCAGCATTTTTGAAGATAGCCCCGTTCCACTCCAAAAGTGGTTTCTGGCTATTTACCTATGCGCCAGCTACAAAAAGGGTATTTCATCACTCCAACTCAGTAAGTACATTGCTGTGACGCAAAAAACCGCTTGGTTTATGCTGCAACGTATTCGTTATGTCTTTGAGAATGACAGCTTTGAACTGTTGTCTGGTGACGTTGAGATGGACGAAGCGTACATTGGCGGCAAAGACAGTAACAAGCACGCTCACAAACGTCTGAAAGCCCTATCGGGCAAGGGCGCCCAAGGCTTTGGTAGTAAGAACAGTAAAGCACCTGTCGTTGGCATGGTAGAACGTGGTGGGCGGCTACACGCCATTGCCACAAAAGATACAGGTAGCAAAACACTCATGACTTTAGCTCGTCAGCACATAGATATAAACGCAACTGTCTATACCGACGAACACATGCCGTATCGCGCACTGCCAAAGATTGGCTTTAAACATGAAAGTGTTAATCACGGTGTCAAAGAATTTGTCAATGGTATGGCAAGTACGAATACCGCTGAATCTTTTTGGTCACACTTGAAGCGTGGTATTAACGGTATTTACCACCACGTTAGTGCCAAACACCTACAGAAATATTGTGACGAATATAGCTACCGCTGGAACACCAGGGACTTGACTGATGGTGAGCGTTTCGAGGATTGGTTTAGCCATATTAACGGCAAGCGACTGACCTATAAATCACTTACGACCAAGCAATCTTAAATATTCCACCGCTACCTAATCTATATTTCTTATTCTGCCTCTATTATTTTTCTCTCTTTCTCCCTCTCCTATTTTATATAAATATAGAGAAGAAGAATTGAATTAGCATACTGGACATGGCTAGTAGTTAGTTAGATGGTAGTTTTATGATATGTGTAGGTTTAGTTATTGGACATTAGTTTATAGATATATGAGCTTAGTTTAGGTTGAATTGAGTATGAATGAAGTTATTGTTAAGTATCGTAGACCGTTAAACGAACAGCAGATTAAAGTATTGCATTGGCTGTATTGGGTACGGTTTAGCACGAGCAAACAAATAGCTACGCATCTACGGAAATCTGACCATAAGGCTATCCAGAATAAACTTCAAATACTAGAACAGCAAGAGCTGATTGGCAAGCGCTACCACAAATCCTACATGCTCCGAGGACGACCAGCCGAGTATTACCTCACACCCAATGGCGCACGCCAGTTAGAGAAACTCAAACCGAAAGCTACAAACACCTGGGCAGTTAAATCGCTGTACAAGAACAAAACAGTTTCGGAAGAATTTCTAACCCACTGTATCGGCGTTACAGAAACAGCTCTCACACTAAAGTTCTTATATGGTGACAAGCTAGGTATCTACACTAAAAGCTACATGGTGCAGTACAGTAATTACCCAACATGGACACCAGACTTGTATTTGAAGCTTGAAACGAGTGCCACTAGCCAGCCGCATCACTACTTCCTAGATGTCTGGGACAGCACGAAACCGTTCTTTGTCAGTGTCAGGAAGATACGAAACTACGTCAACTTCAAAGATAGTAGCGACTGGAAAGAGGATGAGCCGTATCCAGTTATTCTTGCCATATGTGAAGTCGACCGAACTCAGAAAAAGCTGAATCGGCAGATGGAACGTATTTTAGATGAACAATGGGATGATGAGCTAGTGTTTGCGACGACTACCACCAATAAACTGGAGCAAGCTACAAAGTCTTCAGACGAGATTTGGGCTAAGGTGAGTGCTGATGATGACGTTGCACTCATGACCCTCAAAGGATTGTTGGTACAATAAGTGGTAACCTTTGGCAAAGTATCGTGTTATCCTTCCAACCAACCTAAAACCGTCACCCGCTCGGTATGAACTTTACGGCTGCCCAACTGCTTGCCGAATACTTTAAGACAAACGTTGAATTTATTTCACGCTCCAATCATAAGACACCTGACTTCATTATCAATGGTGTGAAATGGGAACTTAAGAGCCCAACTGGTATCGGAAAGCGAAACATTGAACGCCAGCTGCAAACTGGCATTAAGCAATCCAAGAACATTATATTTGATGCTCGTCGCTCCAAAATACACATAGCTAGAATCAGGAATGTTCTTAACTACCAGTTTCGTCTGGCAAAGAGTATCAAGCGAATTGTACTGATCGACAAAAGCAAAAACGTTATTTAGCTGACAAGATAGACTGTGTTATACTCTAGACATTAGAAGGCTCGGCAGCGTTGGATTACGCAGGTTCTGAACCTTCTTTTTTTGTACGCAACTCATTGGCAAAAGTTATCAAAAGTACTAACTATTTGCTATTTGCGACAATACTCATCGCTTGGTTTTGAACAACCATACACAAGTCTCGCATCTAACTTAGCAGTTTCATCTGCGGGATAAATTTCGTAGTTTAGATATAGGGTGTATGGATTATGAGTGAGATAGAATCTTACATCTAGTGGTTTATAGTTAATTTCCGCGAGCTGCTGTTCTTTATACTCTAGACAGTATCTCTTCTCACCACAATCAAGGGCAGTCTTTTGCAGGTTAGCAACCTCTTTTTCTCTTTTGCTTGTCGCTTCTGCGATAAACGACTGCAGGTCTTTTCCTCCCTGAATAGTCCAACCAAGACCAACTAGGTTTTCCTCTAATTCCGCACCACGCTTAGCAGGATTGGCTGCAGACACAAAGCTATCATTTAAAAATCCAGGCTTATACTGCCATCCAAAACCATCCTTTGTACCTGACGGTAAGAGGTTAACCTTAAATGTATAGTAATAATGGGGTTTTCCTGATTGAAAATCTAAGCCCGTACCGCTATTGAGTGCTTGAATAGCCTTTTCATACGTAGTTTTTGCTTCTACAGGATGAATAAACTTCGCATGCGAGTTACCTGATATGATCCGATTTCCACTACGCTGGCTAACTATTCCAGCTAGTGGCAAGGGTGGAATAACTAGAACCATGCAGATTATGAGTATCTTCTTTTTTACCATATATACAGTATAGCTTAAGCTGATTCTCCTATTGTTTCACCATATTTACAGGGACAACAAACTACATAGATTAAATTGGAAGCTGGTTCATCAGCTTAATAAACTGAGCCTCAGTTCCGGCGGTAATCATACTCAGCATTACTGAGATGCCGTTATCAAGCCCAGTGTCTTTCACATAATGTGCTCGCAAGTATTCTAGGTGCCCAGCTTGGAATGTGTCTGCTCCCTTCATCCCAAAATAATTCTTAAACTGAGCCATGCGAGCCAGTAGCTCGTCGGAATTACGCAAGTAGTTCGGCTGTCTAACAGATGAAGCATCAACAAGCTCATCATAAGCTTGCCAATCAAAACCACTTTTAACTTCTTGGGAAGCAGCCCCTTGCGCATCAACCATGCCATGATATGCTTCATGCCCAGCGATTATGTCTTTCTGCCTATCAGTGAGTGGAGTGCCATCTTGCTTAATCGCATCGGAATATAGTGTGCCGGGTTGACTGATCTTTCCGTGTCCTAGGCCACCAGGAGTTTTACCGCCAACCTCTCCAGGTAACCCATATCCAACCGATGAATATACATTGTTAAGATTGTCATCGAACGCACCTAATTGTTGCTGATAATGCGCTTGAAAATGCTTAGGTTTATCAAGGCTAGATTGTGGGGCTCCTAGTGACATCGAGCTAATATGGACTTCTATAAATCTTCTAAACTTATCTCTAAACTCTGGGCTTTGCATGCGTTCATGCTGAAGATTAAACCAGCTTTCCTGGTAGTTAGCCGCTTCAGCTACAGGTGTGGTTTCATCGTAGGTAGCTTCCACCTGATTGCCGGTATAATTGTTGGGTAATGTACCCGACGGTTCACCGTCATCGTGATTTATAGCTGTAATTTCGGCGGTAGTCTCTGTAATTGCTTCAGCGTTCATAGTGCTATTAATATCCAGAACAAGAAGTTTTGGCATTGTTTCTCTGTACCGAACGTTTGATAGAATTGGATGAGATTTAAGCTTTCCATACCTTTAGTCTATCGAAGCTGAATGGTAACGTCAAGTATATAATTGCCTAAAAATTTGTTTTATCAGTTTTTGAGTTCATGATTAATATCATGATAAAATATAAAACATGATAAATTTTCTTGGTTTAATGATAATTATTCTGGCAGTCGTAATTTTAAAATACAAAAAGACTATCTATATGAGCATTGGTCATCTGGGTGCAGTTGAAAGCTGGTTCCCAGGAGGTACATGGGGATTTCTAAACCTATTCCCAATT
The DNA here is from genome assembly GCA_017983775.1 of Candidatus Saccharibacteria bacterium. Taxonomy (NCBI): domain Bacteria; phylum Candidatus Saccharimonadota; species Candidatus Saccharimonadota bacterium. The sequence continues at coordinate 13,041 of JAGOAT010000011.1, forward strand.
ATTATGATTGTCTTTGGATTTATCTTACTATTCGGTTTAGGTAACAATCTGCTCTCGACTATTACTGACCCGATTACTCCTGATCGAGCTCCCTAAAACCGTCCAAACTAACCTCAATTAGCTTGTCTGGTTTGAGATTATTGATAAATTCTCGATCATGTGAGATCGTTAGTACAGATCCTGGAAACTTTTGCAATGCTGATTCTAGAACATTAATAGTCTCAATATCTATATGATTAGTTGGCTCATCAAGTATCAAAAGATTTACTCCTTTGACCATATATCCAGCTAAGAGTAATCTGGCCTTTTGTCCAGGACTTAGGTCTTGAGCTAACTTCTGGGTAAGCTGATCATCAAATCCGAGTTTGGCTAAAAATTGACGTCCTTTGGTCTGATCCTTACCAGTTAAGATTGCAAAATTCTCAATCACTGCCCTATTAAGATCGGGCAAACTTTGATCCTGATCCATATAACCAATCGACAGGTTATCAGATAGCTCGAGGCTGCCTGAACTCGGCTTAATCTCTTGGTTGATTGCCATGATAAATGTCGATTTTCCTACGCCATTTGGACCAGTCAAGACAACCTTCTGTCCCCAGTTCAGGCTAAAATCTATTGGCCCGATACTGAATTGACCCCGTTTTAGCACTAAGTTCTTAGCAATGATTAAATTCTCAGCTGGCCTGCTAGCTGGAATAAACTCTAGATTCAATAACTCAACCTCAAATGGCTTCTTGACTGGATTACTCTCCAGATCATCAAGTCTTCGTTCCAAACTTTTCAAACCAGAAGCTTGACTTTTAGAAGCTCGGTCTGAACGCGCTTTATCCGCCATCTTGTCTGAATCTTTTGCCTGATTGATCTGTGTATTATTCTCCCTAAGCATTTGAATAGATTCTGTCAATTGATTGACTTCGGCAATATAGTGCTTATATAGCTTGACCTCTCTATTTCTCTCCTGCATTATATTGTCAAGATAATTTTGATATCCCGTAGAGTAAATCTGAATAGAATTATCCTGATCATCAAATTTTAAAACTTTTTTTGCAAGCTTACGCAACAATACACGATCGTGTGAAACAAAAACTATTGCAGATCCCGAATTGATCAAAAAATCTTCAAGCAAAACCAACCCAGACTGATCCAGATTGTTAGTAGGTTCATCAAGCAAAAAACAATCTTTTTTGCTCAAAAGTAGACTAGCTAAAGCTAGCTTGTGTCTCTGTCCACCAGATATCTGTCCGATTTCTAGCTCAAGATCAAGACCTTGTAACCCAACTTGTTCGATTACTCCACCAATCCTCGAATCAAAATCATAAACACCCAATCTCTCGACTTGATCCATTGCATCTTGATAAGCTTGATTGGCCTCTTCAGTCCCCTCACCTAAGGCTCCAATACTCTGATCTAGAGATTTTTGGGCTTGTTCTATACCGGTCAACTTTCTGAGAAATAGTCTACAGCTATCTTGCCAATATTGATCGAACTTCTGGGGCATGATACCAATAGTCCAGCCTCCTCTGATAATCAGCTGACCTTCATCTAGGCCCTGATTACCGGATAATACATTAAGAAGGGTTGATTTACCACTACCATTTTGCCCCACCAAGGCTAATTTCTCGCCCGGATGAATACGCAAATCCAAACCAGAAAGAATTGTTTGCTGGCCAAAAGATAAAAAGGCTGATTTTAGCTCTATCACAAAATCCTCCTAGATTTTAGTCTACCCAGACTTGATAAAAGAATAGTGTCAATTAATTGATTCGGTTGAAATTCCGACCTATAGTCTTTTCGTGAAAAGACTATTGCTCCCTAGAAAGGAGGTAATCCATCCGCACCTTCCGGTACGGATACCTTGTTACGACTTAACCCCAATCGCTGGTTTTACCTTAGGCCCATAAAATGGGACTTCGGGTACCCCCAACTTTCGTGATTTGACGGGCGGTGTGTACAAGACCCGAGAACGTATTCACGGCAATATGCTGACTTGCCATTACTAGCGATTCCGGCTTCATGAGGGCGAGTTTCAGCCCTCAATCCGAACTGAGACTAGTTTTAATAGGGATTTGCTCCATCTTTCGATTTGGCTGCCCGTTGTACTAGCCATTGTAGCGCGTGTGTGGCCCAAGGCGTAAGGGCCATGCAGACCTGGCGTCATCCTCACCTTCCTCTCCGTTACCGGAGCAGTCTCGCCAGAAATTATAACTGGCAATAAGGGTTGCGCTCGTTGCGGGACTTAACCCAACATCTCACGACACGAGCTGACGACGGCCATGCAACACCTGTCACTTGATTCCCCACACTGATTCTTCGATATTTATAAAAGTTAATATTATGCTATGCAATATTACTCTTACTTTCGAGGACCGCACCAATTCAATTAGCCCAAAGGCTAACTCAAAAAATCAGTGTGGGGCACTCCCATAGCTTTCGCTTAGGATTCCAAGGATGTCAAGCCTTGGTAAGGTTCTTCGCTTAGCATCGAATTAAACCACACGCTCCACCGCTTGTGCGGGTCCCCGTCAATTCCTTTGAGTTTTAAGCTTGCGCTCGTACTCCCCAGGCGGCACACTTAATGCGTTAGCTACGAGAACCGAAGGGGTCGAAGCCCCCAGCTCCTAGTGTGCATCGTTTACGGCATGGACTACCGGGGTATCTAATCCCGATCGCTACCCATGCTTTCGTCCCTGAGCGTCAGGTACGGCCCAGTAAGCTGCCTTCGCCATTGGTGTTCTTGGTAATATCTACGCATTTCACCGCTACACTACCAATTCCGCTTACCTCTACCGACCTCTAGTTAAGTAGTATGGAGTACAGTCTATACCGTTAAGCGGCAAGATTTCGCACTCCACTGGCTTAACCGCCTGCGGACGCTTTACGCCCAGTAATTCCGGATAACGCTTGGGCCCTACGTATTACCGCGGCTGCTGGCACGTAGTTAGCCGGCCCTTATTCTTAGTCTACCGTCATAATCTTCGACTACAAAAGCAGTTTACACTCCGAAAAGCTTCATCCTGCACGCGGCATTGCTCCATCAGGCTTTCGCCCATTGTGGAATATTCCCTACTGCTGCCTCCCGTAGGAGTCTGGGCCGTATCTCAGTCCCAGTGTGGCTGGTCATCCTCTCAGACCAGCTACTGATCATCGCCTTGGTAGGCCATTACCCTACCAACAAACTAATCAGACGCAGGCTCGTCCTCTAGCGCCCGAAGGCTTTACTTCCGAAGAAGCACATGCGGTATTAGCTCACCTTTCGGCAAGTTATTCCCCACTAAAGGGTTGATTCCTACGCGTTACTCACCCGTCCGCCACTCTCAAGAAGATTACTTAGCACCTGAGTATTCAGGTAATAAGTAATCAAAATGAGCGTTCGACTTGCATGTATTAGGCATGCCGCCAGCGTTCATCCTGAGCCAGGATCAAACTCTCCAAAAAGAATTTGCAAAAATGTTTAATCCCGAATCATTACTTGTTGACTCTTATTGCGAAGAGTCCTCAAAATCAATTGACACTATTCAATTATCAAGATACCTAGCCAATTCCTGACTAGCTTCTATCTATTTAAGCGCACTATCCATCAAATGTCAAGCTTAATCCTCTAGAAAATCTATATAAAACCTAAATCTTAACTCTTAATTTCTTAAATATGCAAATAAGACCTAATTCCTGCACCGGGCAAGCTATTTATCAGCAAACTTATAAGCTCAAGATTGCCTAATTTGATAATTTACGTTTCCAATAATCTTTCTCTCGATTTTTGACAACGGTCTTCTCGAATTTTTGTGAGTAAATCTGACGCTTTCGATAAAAATAATAGATTATCGAGATACCTGAACAAACAATTCCAAACCAATTAAAAACTCTAAGGTTGAATTGACTAATTGATTCCTTCTGTAGAAATCCCAAGAAAATCATCGTTATCGCTAAGCCTAGATTGAGCCAGTTTAGGCCCTGAAGCTGATGAGATCTCTTAAGCACCAGACTGATAGCTGAAATGGTAGCAAAAATAATCGCTAAGCTTAAAAAGGCATTGACCTGACCAGAATTTGGCGCACCAAACCAGTAGGCCTTCCAGGATTGCGGAACATTTTGATAAAGAATTAAGCAACTCAAACTAAATCCAAATATCACTCCACCAATCACTTCGACTAGTTTGTGACCAATATTTTCCTTGAGTGGCAGATCTTCCCCAATCTCATCAGCTGACAGATTACTATCTTGCAACAGCCTATTTAGCACCTTAGCTTGAATTCCAGCTGCTCGCCGTACACCAAGAGCATCATAGATCACAATTGCTGCCAAAATGGCTGAAAAGCCGAAGATTGGACTATTAACTCCTTCCAATAAGTAGCTAACAGTCATCAAAGAGATAACGACTGAGGTATGGCCGCTGGGCATTCCCCCAGAAGCAACCATCATCCTAAGATCTGTCTTGCCAGCAAACATCGCGATCAAAAACTTGACGAACTGAGCCATAAGCCAGACTAGGGCTGGCACATAGATAAAGGCATTATTCATTTGAACCCTCCTCTTGATCTTGACTATCATCAGATTTGTTAGCATCGATTAGGGCAAGAGAGGCAATCCTATCCCCTTCCTTAAGGCGCATAATCTTGACGCCCTGAGTAGCCCTACCTAATCTTGAAATAGAATCCAATTTCAGCCTGATTACCACTCCATTTTTGGTGATAATCATCACTTCTTCATGTTTTTCTGGATCTATTACTCGAACATCATCGATTGGCCCAGTCTTAGAATTGACTACACCCGCCTTGATCCCTATACCTCCACGTCTATGAGGGGTAAAATAGCTCTCTTTGGTGATTTTTCCATAACCTTTTGCACTGATCACCAGAAGTTGCTCACCACCCTTGACGACATCTACCCCCACTACCTGATTGTCTGGTCTGAGCTTGATGCCCCTAACGCCCTTAGTAGCTCTACCCATTGGTCGAACATCTGATTCATGGAAGCGAATTGCCTTAGCCTTTGCTGTAGAGATAATAATGTCATCATTACCTGAAGTTAGTTTGACCCAACGCAACAAATCTCCCTCTTCTAGTTTGATAGCAATCAAACCATTTGATCGAATATTCTGATACTGAGCTACATCCGTTTTCTTGACAGTACCTTTAGTAGTACACATAAATAGGTAACCACTAGTCTGATCCTTATCTAAGGCAATCATTGAGCTAATATATTCTTCCGGGCCCAGATTGACAAGATTGACTACCGCCTGACCTTTGGCAATCCTAGAAGCTTCTGGCACTTCATAGGCTCGCAATTTAAAACACCTACCAGCTGTGGTGAAAAATAATAGACTAGCATGATTACTAGTATGAACCAAGTGTTCTACCAGGTCTTCTTCCTTCATCGAAAGTCCGGCTTTGCCAACTCCGCCCCGAGCTTGTGAACGATAGATATTGACTGGCATTCGTTTGATATAATTTCCCTTGGTCAAAGTGATCACTACCGACTGATCTGGTATCAAATCTTCTTCTTCAAAGCTAGTAGAAGCTTGTTTGATTACTTTGGTCTTGCGTTTATCTCCATATTTATCTTTGAGCTCTAAGAGTTCTTTACGAACTTCAGCTAGAATATTCTCATCTGATGAGAGAATATTTTTCAGCCAAGCAATCTGTTTACCCAATTCGGCCAACTCATCTTCAATCTTTTGTCTTTCAAGCCCCGCCAAGGTCTGTAATCGCATATCAAGGATTGCTTTTGCCTGAAGCTCACTAAGCTTGAACTTTTTAACAAGATTAACCAAAGCTTCTTCTTTGGTCTTTGAGCCGCGAATAGTCGAGATCACTGCATCAATCTGATCAAGAGCCATCTTGAGACCCAAGACAATATGTTCTCTGGCCTCAGCTTTTCTGAGATCAAATTGATAACGTCTCCTGACCACAACTCGACGGTGGTCTAGAAAATGTCTAAGCACTCCCTCTAGACTCAATACCCTGGGCTGAATCCCATCGACCAATGCTAGCATATTGATATGAAATTTGGTCTGCATTGGAGTAAGTTTGTAGAGCTGATTGAGAATTTTTTTGGCAAATGCACCCTTCTTGAGCTCAACTACCACCTTCACCCCAGCTCGGCCTGACTCATCTCTCAGATCTGTCACTCCTGTGATAACCTTATTCTTGACTAATTCTGCGATTTTTGTCACCAGGGCTGCCTTGTTAACCTGATAGGGAATCTCGGTAATTACTATCTGTTGCACACCTTTCTTGTTTTCTATCACCTCAGCTACTGCTCGCATTACTATCCCACCTTTGCCGGTTGTATAAGCCTGAGCTACTGAACCATTATCATAAATCACCCCTCCAGTCGGAAAGTCTGGACCCTTAATCACCTTTACTAGGTCATTACCAGTAATCTCAGGGTTGTCAATCATTAATACTAGTCCATCAATCACTTCGCTCAAGTTATGAGGAGGAATGTTTGTAGCCATACCAACTGCAATACCGGTACTACCATTGACCAAAAGATTTGGCAATGCTGCTGGCAAAACACTTGGCTCCTTCTTGGTATCATCAAAATTTGGCCTAAACTCTACAGTATCTTTGTCTAAATCTACCAAAAGTTCTTCGGCAAATTTCTGCATTCTAGCCTCTGTATACCTCATCGCTGCGGCATTATCACCATCCATTGATCCAAAATTACCCTGACCATCTACTAGCATATAGCGCATCGAGAAATCCTGAGCCATTCGAACCATTGAATCATAGATGGCACTATCTCCGTGAGGGTGATAATTACCAATCACGCTACCGACGACTGTGGCTGACTTACGATAACGAGCAGAATTCTTGAGACCCAAGCGATGCATAGCATAGAGTATTCTTCTATGCACTGGCTTTAAGCCATCCCTGACATCAGGCAGTGCCCGGGCAACAATCACTGACATTGCGTAATCTAGATAACTTTGTTCCATCTCTTCGACTAGATCATGCCCTCGAACCAAACCAACGCCAGTAATTTGTTCCTCAAACTTTAGATTTCGGTCTTGATTATCATTATCCATAGTATTATATATCCAGGTTACTTACTTCTTTGGCTCTAGATTGAATAAAATTGCGCCTCAAAATCACCTCATCACCCATCAATTTATGGAATACTCGATCTGCTTTCTCTGCATCTTCTATATTGACCTTCAAAAGGATGCGATTTTTGGGATCCATGGTAGTCTCCCATAGCTGATCAGGATTCATTTCCCCTAGACCTTTATAGCGAGAGACACTGACACCTTTGGGTAAATCGTGGCTGACTGGCACTTCTTCTGAATTGCCTTGATCTTGACTTGAGGTATCTTGACTCTCAAGTGCCAATTCCGCCAATTCTTCAGCAGTACTGACATCGACTTTACTCAAATCTGGCGTCTCCAGTACCACCTCTACTTCTAGCTCTGAGTTACTAGCCTGACTAGCGCTATCCTTGATGTCACCTAAGACTTTTGTTCTCTCTGCTTCAGTATAGGCATAGTAGACCTTACGATTGTAGGTAATCTTATAGAGAGGTGGCAAAGCAATATATAGATATCCTGCTTCAATCACCTCAGGCAAATGTCTAAAGAACAAAGTCAAAAGCAGCGTCCTGATGTGAGAACCATCGACATCAGCATCTGTCATAATAATTATTCGATGATAGCGGAGTTTGGTCAAATCAAAACTATCACCAATACCAGTCCCTAAGGCCACAATCATATTCTTGATAGCATCAGATGAAAGCATCCGATCTAGTCTAGCTCTTTCTACATTAAGCACCTTACCTCTGAGAGGCAATAATGCTTGATACTTACTGTCTCTAGCTCCTTTGACCGAACCAGCCGCTGAATCACCCTCAATCAAGTAAATCTCACATTTACTTGGGTCCTTACTATTACAATCAGCAAGCTTACCTGGCAAAGTCAACCCGTCTAGTGCACCCTTACGAATCACAGTATCTCTAGCTGCTCGAGCTGCTAACCTTGCCTTAGCACTCAGGCTAACTTTGCTAATAATCTTCTTGGCTTGATCTGGATTCTCATCTAAGAAATAGCTGAAGTATGTAGTGGTAGTATTTTCCACTAATGAACGGATCTCGGGAGTCCCAAGCTTTGCCTTAGTTTGTCCTTCAAACTGAGGCTCAGGTAATCTAACGCTAATCACTACAGTAAGCCCTTCTCTGACATCATCACCAGTCAATGTCTCATTGTCTTTGATCAATTTATTCTTCTTAGCGTAATCATTAATCACCCTTGTAAGTGAAGATCGAAAACCCGTCAGATGGGTACCACCTTCCTTAGTATAAATATTATTAGCAAAAGTCTTAACGGTCTCAACATAGCTATCATTGTACTGGAGTGACACTTCAATCTCAGTGTCATCAATCTTCTTCTCAACATAAAAAACATCAGGGTGAATTGTATTACGACTACGATTAAGGTGGTCTACATAGGACTTAATTCCACCTTCAAAATAAAAACTATACCTCCTAAAGCTACCATCTGTAAGCTCTTCAGCTAGATCGACTTTGATTTTTTTTGTCAAATAAGCCCTCTGGCGTAATCTTTCAAGCACTGTTTGAAACGAGAATTCTGTAGTCTCAAAGATTTCTGGATTGGCCTTGAAGCTAATAGTAGTACCGGTACCATCAGCTTTACCTATTACCTTAAGATCCTGTTCTGGTACACCATCTTTGTATACCTGACGATGCAACTTACCTCCAAGCTTGACTTCGGCTACCAAGTCTGTGGAAAGAGCATTGACAACACTAACACCAACACCATGTAACCCACCTGACACCTTATATCCGCCGCCGCCAAATTTACCACCAGCGTGCAAAACAGTCAAAACAGTTTCAAGTGCTGATTTGCCTGTAGCCTTAACCTTATCTACTGGTATCCCCCGACCATTGTCTTCTACCTTGACCCAACCATTTTGATATAAGGTAACTGAAATCAAGTCGGCATGACCAGCCATTGCCTCATCAAAGGAATTATCTACTACTTCCCAAATCAAATGATGAAGACCTTCGACACCAGTTCCACCAATATACATACCTGGCCGTTTACGTACCGGCTCTAATCCCTCCAGAACTTGAATCTGCTCTGCGTTGTACTGCGTATTCTGTTTACTCATCAGCTTTAAGTAGTATAGCGATTTTTTTTAAATCGGGCAAGCTTATTGCTCTACCAAGTTAATTTATCCTGATAAGATCCAATAGTTAGGGTTTATTCTTATTAACCGAATCAGATCCAGAGTTATCAGATGCCACTATAATAAGCTAAAATAATGCCCTGAAACCTGGATCATCAGATACAGATTGATATTGATAGCCTATTTTATCCAATCTAGCTTCAAGCAAACTAATTTGATCCGGGTTAATTTGAAACCCTATCAAAACCTTACCGAATGCTGCAAAGTGGTTTCGGTAATGAAACAGACTAATATTCCAGCTATCACCCAAGGTATCCAGAAAGTTCATTAATGCACCTGGTCTTTCGGGAAAAACAATCTTATATACACTCTCAGGTAGCGCATTAACAGATTTGCCACCAATCAGATATCTCAGGTGATCCTTTGCTAAATCACTATTAGTCAAATCGACAACCCTTTTTCCGGAGCTTGATAATTGCTTGATGACTTCCTGATGCACATCTTGACTACCTATACCGACCCCTACAAAGATATTGGCAGTCTTGGGATCTGCATAACGATAACTAAATTCGGTGATAGGATGTTGACCAATAATGCCAATAAATTCCCTGAAACTACCTGGCTGCTCTGGTATCTCTACAATACAAAGAATCTCCTTATTTGACCCAGTCTCAGTCCTCTCGGTGATATAGTTCAATCTACCAAAGCTAATATTTGCACCACTCAAAATAGCTACCATCGGAGCAGATGGATCTATGCCAAATCCCTGATCAAGATACTGTCTAAGGCCTGCCATAGCCAATGCTCCCGCAGGTTCGGCGATTGTCCTAGTTTCATAAAATATCTCCTTGATAGCAGCAGATATTTGATCATTACTAACAGTTATCGCACTATCTACCAAGTCTTTTGCGATCTCAAAAGTTTTTTGACCAACCTCTTTGACTGCGGTGCCATCTGCAAACAAACCAACATTATCTAATTTGCTAGGCTTACCACGACGATACGCCAAATTAAAACTCGCACTATCATGAGCTTCAACGGCAATAATCTTAGTCTTCGGACTAAGCGACTTGACGATACTAGCAACCCCAGCTAGCAACCCTCCACCCCCTACAGGGACAAATATTGCTTCTGGCTTTTCTGGAAGTTGATTAATTATCTCGAGACCAACTGTTCCCTGACCAGCAATCACCTCCAGGTCATCATATGGATGAATCAAAATATAGCCTTCTAGATCTACCAACCTATCTGCTTCTAATTTAGCCTGATCAAAAGTATCACCACTCAATACAACTTCTGCCCCAAGCTCTCTAACTGCATCAATCTTGATAGATGGCGTAGTCACAGGCATGACAATCACAGCCCTAGCTCCTAATTTGGCTGCTGATAAAGCTACGCCTTGTGCATGATTACCCGCACTAGCTGCAATCAGGCCTTTGTCCAACTGACTAGCGTCCAAAGAACTAATCTTATTAAAGGCACCCCTAATCTTAAAGCTAAAGATATCTTGCAAATCCTCACGCTTCAGATAGACTGGATGATGGTATAGTTTACTTACAGATTTAGCAAAAGTTAAAGGTGTCTTTTTGGCTATATTATATACCGAGCTGGTCTGAATCTTATGATTTAAATCACTATTCATACTGCAACAAATCTACTGATGGTTGGTGGGCTACAGCCTCTATTTCGACCGTCAGCTTATTGGTTGTTAGTCTCGGTAGACCACTTACTTCTACGGTTGATCTAGCTGGTCGACTATAGGGATCATCAAACATCTGACAATAAACATCATTTATCTTTGAAAAGTTCTCAATATCAGTCAGATAAATTGTAGTCTTAACGATATCATATCTACTCAAACCTTGATCATTCAATACTGCTTCAAGATTGACAAGTGCTTGATGAGCTTGCTGCCTGACGTCATCACTCGCCTTGCCCGTTTTTGGATCTATGCCTACCTGACCACTGACAAAATAGAATTCACCCGCCCTAACCACTGGACGATATGGACCATATTGTTTACTACTCATTGGATTATTTTACCTTAATAGTCAAAAAATATAAATTTTGGCGGAGAGGGTGGGATTCGAACCCACGGTCCGAATAAACTTCGGACAGCGCATTTCGAGTGCGCCGCACTAGACCAACTATGCGACCTCTCCATCCTTATATTATACCCCAATTGTGGTGGCACCTCCTTAATCTGAAAGAAAATCTATTCTGCGAGAATCTTTAAATAGTATATAAACTAATTAAAAGGAGAATGGGTTCTTGGCACCAGTCATTGTGGGGGGTTTCGGTGGAGGATTACCCTTCAAACGCTTAAAGATTTCTGGCTCAATATCTTCTCGCCTCTTGGCATAGTGTTGCCTAGCATAATTGATTACAGCTTCTCTGATCTGAGGGTTATCTTGACCGATTGGCGGAAGCATTTCCATCGTGAAAGGCTTGGTCGGGATATTGTTGGCAATCAGCTTAGTCGCTGCATAAAAGTTTGGCAAATTAACCAAATCCCTGACCTCAAACTCAGGACCCAAAGGCTTGACCAAGTATTCTGCATCATCCGTACCAGTACGATATGAAATAATAGATCCAACATTACCAAATACTGCGTCACGAATCTCCTCGGTCAATTGTCCAATAAACTGATTTGCAACTATTAGACTCAAATGATATTTTCTGGCCTCGGAAAGAATTGTTGCAAATGAGTCCGTAGCAAAGTTTTGAAACTCATCGACATAGAGCGTAAAATCCTTGCGTTGATCTTCAGGAGTATCCGTCCTGGCAAAAGCCGCTGTCAGGATCTTCATTACAAATACCTGACCGAGCAGATTGGCATTAAGCTCACCGGTTGCCCCTTTGCTCAAATTGATAATCAAAATCTTACCCTGATCCATGATCTGACGAATATTAAAAGCTGAATGAGTTTGGCCAATAATATTACGCATCATCCCATTGGATACAAACGCTCCAAACTTAGAAGCAAACCAACCCAATATATCGCCCTTCTCCTTCTCACTCATCCCTGGAATCTCTTTAAGCCAGAAGTCCTGTACGGTAATGTCATTCATATGTTTGAACTTTTGCTTGAGATACTCCTTGTCCATAAATGGTTTCGGTATCTCGATATATGTACCCCCATCTGGACCACTCATCACAGTCAATGCGGCATTACGAAACCATTGCTCAAACCTTGGACCAATAATCCCACTCCGTTTTGGATCATAAAGCTTATAGAGCATACTAATACACTCTTGGATCAAGAAATCTTTTTGTTCGGGACGGTTTGGATCATACTCAAGAATATTTAAACCCATTGGATATGAAGTATCCCCGGGATTGAAGTAGACTACATCGGCAATCCGCTCTGGTGGCAATTTACCAATCAATTTTTCGGCTGTTTCTCCATGGGGATCAACTAAGGCAAATCCTTTACCCGCCCAAGCATCCTGAACAGGTAGATTCTCGAGAATGGTTGACTTACCAGTACCAGTTTGACCAATGACATACATATGT
>JAGOAT010000012.1:0-6232 GCA_017983775.1 Candidatus Saccharibacteria bacterium
TGGGTATGACGAGAGATATCTAGGTCATTGTCTTCGGGATAGACACCTTTGACTATTTCTCCTAGGACTGTGGCTGAACCATCGTCTATGGCGAAGTAGGGACCGAAGAGACGACGGATGACTTCAAACTCAATGGTCGAATAAGTCGGACTTTCTGTAGTCTCATAGCAACTTATCTCAAATGTATAGTGGCCAATAGCCTTGGTATCAGCACCAGCCGCAGAACCCTCGAACAAATCTCTATGAACTTCAATCTCACTTTTGACACCAGTCTCAGGATCTTCATAAAATCCAATGACATTACAAACCTTCTGGCCTGGATCTTCAGGTGGTGGATCTGGTAATCGACAAATTATATCATAGCCGTTCAGATTAAATACTTGATTGCTGTTATCGGGATTGTAGAGATCATCTCCTTCATTGTCTACTCCGACCAAGTGGGTGTATTCATCCGGAAATTCTGCCCCTGGATAATTAGTTAGCTGATTGCCATCTTCGTCATAGCACACCACTACTGGGACACAAGACCGCTGATAGGTATTGTCATCCTCATTAGGATCCCAAGGTACATAAGTATCACTGACGACCTCCAGTAAGTCATTGGATGGATTACAGATCTCTAGAGTAGGGATGGTCTCGACATTGGTTCCTCCGTCAATATAGGGACCAACGACTCCTTCTATAAAGATATCTACACTATTATTACCCCCACTTTCGAGAAACACCTCAGTCTTGATCACTGGATTAACTCTGGTCACCGTACCAGAGCTAGGTTGGCAACGGCTAGCTGGATTACAAGACCAAGTTGCGGTTTCACCCTCCAGGCTCTCAACTGGTACTCGGTCTTGGACAATTGCTCCTCGATCATTAACCAAGCTAACAGCAGAGTCTGGGCCATTGTTTGTCACAACAATCTGCCACTTGATTGGCTTACCCTTGTAAGCAGTCTGGTTGTCCGTATCATAGGTGGTCTTAACGATCTTGAGATCGGCATACTTTGGCTTGATATTGGCTGGATCATCATCACTACCCGACAAAATCTTATCTGGACAGGGAGGTGGTGATGTGCCGAACGCTATGTACGGTAAATCATGTATAAGTTTTTCCTGAGCTGTACAAGGCACTTTATACTGATAATCCACTTTAGCAGTATTGGTATAACTATCATAATCCTGAAACTCAGTCTTGATTGTACCCTTGATATACCTTTCTCTACTCTGTCCAGGACCAAGAGAACCAATATACCAACCGCCAGGCCAACCGGAAAAATTGGCATATTGAGTAGGCAGACTATTGTCAGTGACATTGACATTGATGGCTTGGTACTGGCTAATATTTTTGACCACCAATTTGTACCAGATAGTCTCACCGGGGCCAAACTTTACTGCTCGATCAGTAGTATTGGCATCCTGTGGTTGATCTGGAATTTCGGTTTGATTTAAGACATATTTCTTGATCTCTACCTCTGCATCCCCGGCAGGCTCTGGCTCTTCTGGTTCGGGATCAGAAGTAAAATCAAATCGATCATAAATCACCACTCCATTACCAATCCTTTGAAAACCAGAATTTGGTACTGTCATGGTCTTGCCGAGAGCAGGTAAGGTCACAGTTGTCTTGATCTCAGCGACTTTCCCAAAGCAATCCATCACTAGACCATCGTGCTTGAGGAGGTCAAGATTGCCATCTGAGGTAGTTGTAGAAAAAGAGTTCCCCGTCCTAGGAAGCAAGAGATCTCCTCCTGGCCCATCTCCATCAGTACCCTGACCAAAGCGTCTAGCGTCACCAAATATTCTCGCATCACAACCATCACACTTGATCTCATCTGTGCCTTTGTATTTATACTCTGGGTCTGGTAAGTTACCCTGAATATTCCACTGGACTTCCCCAGTATAAAGCTGACCGTCTAGTGTCACGGTGCCAAAATACAATCCAAAATTTAAGACAGTGGGATCAACGCCTAGTTCAGCCGCCCAAGCCTGCTCATTTTCACCTGCATAGATCAAATATTGTAATTCATCCCTACTAAAGAAGCCTGTTTCTTCATGGCTAGCCTCTGCAGTTGGCAATAATCTTTCTAACAAACTAGAGACAGATTGATCCTGACCATCCTGGGTACTATCTGGCTGGTCTTCCCTGGCTACCTGAATAGCTTGATATGCTGCCTCATAATCCTGATCAATATTTGGCCTAGCAGGGCTTGTTTGATCTAGATAATAAACATAATATCCAGCTTCAATCTTGTCACCACCACCGTATTGTTCCACCGAGTAAGTCTCAACTTGACTAACACCGATTTGGGATTGGTTGCGAATAACATCAAACAATTCCTCACTTGGAAAATGCAACTTACTAGCCAAACTTTGGTCGGGATAATATCCAAAACTTGCGGAGATACTCCCGGCATTGGGATAAGTGACTTTTGTATCAAGTGACTGTTCTGTAACAGCATCAACAATCTTAATATCTCCGGATGCAAGCTTGGCCTGATATTGATTTGCTTGATCCAAGGCGTATGTTTTGGCATCTTGATCAACTTGATATCCACCAGAATCAGCAAAATCAATAAAATTCCAAACAAGTACTCCGCCTACCTGATTACCAACCTTCTGCTTGGTAATCTCCTGAGAAAGTGTTTCTTGGTATATCTGATTTTCCAAGGTCACATCATTTGAATCAACTGTTATAGGGTGGTTTGCAAGGTTATCCAGGTAATTCTTCTCGAGATCCAAACCTACTTCCTTGGCTGCTAGTTGCGAACGCTTTAGCTCTATCCATTGATCAATCGCCTTATTTCGATCAATCTGATTGTATTCGATATACCCAGTCAAAGTCTGTTCATCGAGGATTTGATCCCCAACCCTAGCAACTTGACCCTCTTCCAATACTAGGGTATCTACTGATTCAGAAGCAGATTGTTCTGGCTTTTGTCCTTGATATATATATAATCCAACCCCAACCACAAACAACAAACCAGCAACCAACCACTCTGAGCGAATCCAATGAGTGAATCTTGGTTTTTTGGCTTTTGCCTGTTCCTGATTGTTGTTGGTTTCTTCCATCCCTCCAGCTCTATTTTATCTAACTTAAGCTTAACTAGTATTATATAGCAACCTCAAAATAAAACCAGCCCAAACTTAATCTCTTCACCCTCCGAATTACCAAAGACTCCTTTTCTGTCATCCTCCGAAACCCGAAGGGTTTACGGGGGATCCAGCATTTATGCATTGTCCGGAAAGCCAATAACATAACCGGGGTATTTACTAATCAACAATCACTAGAAAGCTAGCATCTTCGGGCAAATCTAGATTATCGGGAGTCTCACTAGATACTGATAATCCAAGACTGTCTGCTATCTGCCCTGTAGCTCCTGGCTCATCTCCCTTGATATCAACAACCCTCGCTACCCCTATATCTATAAGCTCCGCCAAATCTACAGTCTTGATGATCAAAGCCGCACCATAGGTCTGGGTAAGCTTTTGCTTGGCCACCTTCAAAGACTCCAAATTATCTCCATAGATATATATCACCTTTCTAAGGTTGATAGCACTTGGGGTAAATAAATGTACTATCTTGTTTTCCTTTGGACGGTAAACTACACCGACATTAGCCTTGGTAAAAATAAATACTTGATCCTCTTTGACCAGAAGCTGAGCATCCAATCTATCTCTAATCTGATCCAGATTATCAGATGTGATTATCTCTTGCTCGGGGTTAAGATCTTGAGATTTTCCTCCGTCATCATTAAGGTACCAAGGGAAGCTATAGACCCCCTCAAGCCCAGTATTCTGAAAAGATTTTTCCAAAGTCACATCACGAACATAGCTATAGGCTACTAAGACAACTGCTAGTATCAATACCCACTTAAAATTACGACGACAAAACCTACCGATATCCATAACTAGAACTCCTGTACCAAAATCTCTGAGCTATCTTGAACCGACTGGACACTCAAAGCCCCGCCAAAATCAATGATCACTAGCTCGTATTGCTTACTAACAGTTTCTGCCAGATGAACATAACGAGCCCCCTTGGTCTTGCTGGTCACGGTCTGGATACCATCTGTCCCAAAATAGTTTGAGGTGCCGACTTCTCTCCAAGCATAGCGGATAGTGCCAGTCTGAGCCGGAGTTAAACCAAATACTACTTCTGCGTCCAGTGTAACATTCATGCCAGCAGGAATTGTAACCACCCGGTTTGACGTCCAGCCACCAGTAATCCAAGTGGTGCCTGATAGCACACTATCAAAAGACATCACATTATTCGGACTAATATAAGTCACGCCAATCGAATCTACTGCCTGTAATACTTCAGGCTGTACTCGAACGACATTACCAGCTATATCTACTCCGATCGGCTGTGAGTACCAGTCTACTACTGTAGTATCCCTCGTTAATTGAGCCAATTTTAGTCCACTCTGATTTGCCATATTGGAGTCTATTTCCAGGGCAACACTTGGAGCATTAGTCCCAATCCCAACATTGCCCAATGTGTAAATATTATCATTCACATCTGTAGCAACAGAACCATCTGTCTTGAGCCAATCCGAATCAGCTCCACCCCCACCAACTCCTGCCAATAAGCATTCTACATTGCCACCAGTAAGTATCTCACTCTCAGTATAGCTCTGACCATCATCCCCCAGAAAAGTACCATCAACCTGCAGATTGGCTATTACTGGTATCTCTACGGGCACTATCTTGGCATTATCAACACTGGTCGAGAAACCAATTCTTGCTCGATCTAGATCAGCTTTGGTTGAAACCTTTTGTGACTCAACCAAGACAAATGTAGGATCATTCTTATCATAAACCCTCATGACAATTATATCGTCAGCTACTCTTTCTATTTCATAAATATACCCACCACCGCCTTGGCCAGCAGGATTCAGGACAACTGAATTATTGAAGTAAATTGCAGGAAGGGCAGGATAATAGCGTATTGAACCATACTGGTTATAGATGTCTGTATAGTCTATAATTGGAATCTGCGTATTACCAAGTCCGACATAGGTATCATTATTCCCATCAAGACTATAAACAAACTTATCCCCCACATCTAAATATATCTGAGACAAATAAGTAGACCAGCCACTCGATCCTCCAGTCTCCTGGATATAATTGTCCGTAATATCCCAGGTGGAGCTAGCCTTCTGATCGGCTTCATGATTGGCAACAAAATAACCATTGGCCAGAGCGCCTTCTAGGGTGTAGGTATTCGCTCCGGGCAAAAATTCTTTGTGTGAATCACTGCCATAGCCATAATATCCTTCCATATTTTGTTCGACAGCATAATAGTTAACATTAACATTAGCTCCTTGGGTGATATATTTAGTTCCACCAATAGTAGTCACTACATCTACGATTTTTACCCCATCTTCATAGATCTCGTAGCTAAGATCTCCCGTTCGTTTTATTTTCCAAACACTACCAGTGGGGACGGTAAAAGCATCTTGATTTGTTCTAGCCATCACAGTATTGGTCTGACCAGAGACTGTCAAAGTACCCGTGTTACCATTGGCAGCAGTCCCAATAGCTGGGGTGTATACTGTCGAAGAAGTTGCTAGATTCGGGTAAAACACAAAATCCATCAGTGCATTTGTATAAGCAATATCATTGGTTGTACTGCCCGTTACACCAACCATATGGGTTAGATTGCTTGCCGACCATATATAGCTCTCCCCTATATTAAATGTATCAGTAGAAGATGGTCGAGACTGCTGAAAAGATGTAACCCCCTGGGTATAATACCAAGCAGGCTCCATTGCTCCTGCTATTAGACTATGGTTGGTAAATTCAGCACTTGGATCATCAATTGCCGCAATATTAAATGTCCCGTAGCTAGGCAGGGGTGCTTCCTTGTATAGCTGATCATCATTACTCCAGAGCAAATAGCTACGAGTAGTAGGGTTATAAAGGTAATCGTGAAATAATCTATTGGCAGAAGGTTCACCACTCCCCCAGGTAGGTTGAGATATAAAATCATAAATAGAGCAAACTAGACCATTTGGAGAAATTTGCTCAACTATATCCCAACTCTGAGTAGTAACATTCCAACTAAAAAACATTTCACTATTATCACTATATGCCATAGCAGCTTTTGCTGGATCATCCGGATCATCTTGTGGTACTCCTCCAATATCCGGATTGAGATCTGAAGCTAAATAAACTTGATTTACACTGGGGGTTGTTGATCCATCAGCACAAACCCAAACTGAGTTGGTATTGTCCCAGGA
>JAGOAT010000012.1:6332-24449 GCA_017983775.1 Candidatus Saccharibacteria bacterium
GGCTACTTGGTTATCGGTACAGAGGAGAGTAGCTAGAGTATCAGTGATTGTAGCAGTAGCACCATCTTCATTGGTATATGTGTATGTACCATTGTTGTTATTAACTAGGGTGGAGGTGGATTCTAGGAGCTTGATATCTGCTACTACCTGGGTACCATTTTCATTGGTGTAGGTGATAGTTTGATTGGTGGTATTGATTGCTAGATTGGTGACGGTTTCTCTCAGATCAAATGTGTCTCCATTTTCATTGGTGTAGGTACCAATCACTTTGCCAGTTCCGCTTAATCCTGTGAAGCTGGTGTGAGTTTCGGTAAAACTTACTATGTAGGGGTCAGCAGTAGTACCAGAACCGGTGATGGTGATGTCTCCTGATGAGTTGATTAAGTCAGTTGTATTAATAGTATGGGTTGTGCCTGCTTCATCGGTATAGGTAAATGATCCTTGTCCTGACTGAGCTACAGTGGTCAAGGTTTCAAGATCCTTGATATCAATATCTGTAGTACCACCATCCTCATCAGTGTAGGTGATAGTAGAGCCAGAAACGGTCAGGGTGGTCAGAGTCTCATTGGCAGCGATTAGGGGCTTAAGATCTATGGTGTTGGCTGTACCGTTTTCATCAGTGTAGTTAAGAGTGCCAGCAAGTGAATTAACACTGAGGGCGGTCAGGGTTTCAAAGTTGTCAATGATTGTTTCTAGATTGATTTGAGTAGTAGAACCATTCTCATCTTGATACTCTAGAGTATAGCCATCAACACTGAGGCTGAGATAGGTCAAGGTTTCAAGAACAGATCCATCAGCACAAACCCAAACTGAGTTGGTATTGTCCCAGGAGGCTACTTGGTTATCGGTACAGAGGAGAGTAGCTAGAGTATCAGTGATTGTAGCAGTAGCACCATCTTCATTGGTATATGTGTATGTACCATTGTTGTTATTAACTAGGGTGGAGGTGGATTCTAGGTCTTTAATATCAATGTTTGTAGTATTGCCCAACTCATCAACATAGGATAAAGTTGAGCCACTGACACCAATCATCGTCAAGACATCTAGGCCAACCAAGGCAGCACACTCCCACTCAAGTGTAGTGGCATTCCAGGCAACACTTTGGCCATCTGTACAGTTAAGAGTGTTCAGGGTATTCTCAAAAGTAAGACTAGCTCCATCCTCATTGGTATAGGTGTAAGTACCATTATTATTATCAACCAGGGTTGAAATGGTCTCAAGAGAAGTCATATCAACAGTCACTACTGCCCCCTCTTCATTGATATAACGAATAATTTGGCTAGAAATATCGACCTGAAGACTGGTAGTAGTCTCTAGGGAACGAATATCTATCTGGGTGGTAATATCAGCCTCATTAGTATAGGAAATCAATTGGCTGGAACTATCAACACTTATATAAGTCAATGTATCGGTTGATAAACCGGTCAAATTGATGCCTACTATCTGTCCAAGCTCATTGGTATAGCTCAAGGTATTACCAGATAATGCTAGGTTGGCGACAGTCTCTGAATTGCTAGTATTTATTAAGACCTCTTCTCCATCGCTACCCCTAAAAGTATATGTCCCATCTTGATTATCAACGAGTGAAGTATTTTGATCCACTCTAGTAAGCAATAAATTCTCCAACCCATAAGACTTACCAGACAATTTATCTATCAACTGACCGTTTTCTATCGCTAGTGAAGGATTACTCTCACCGGCAAATAATCCGCTACATTGGTCAATGGATTGATTTTGTTTTTTGGCAACCAGTCTAGAAGGAGACATAAACCCTTGACCCTTAATCGGCACCGCTTCGCTACATATATTCAAGAGATACTGATCCAAATTATCTTCTAGGCCAACACCTTGACCTTCACAGATCAATGAGTCATCATACTGGTATCCAGATGTAGCCACACAAGTCCTAACGAGATACTGTTGGCCGATTGAAAAACCTGGCAAGGCTAGACTAGTGATCAAGCTTCCATCCTGATTGGGCTTTATCATTTGTTCATCTACTAAAATTGGCTCCAGACCATCTAGGTCAAACAATATCTGTTTGACCTTGTACTCTTGATCCGACTTGATTGCACTTGAGCTGATCGTGGTCTCAATCTTTTGGGTCCACAATAAAGTCACAAGAGTGTAAATCAATATTGCCGACAGGGCAGCAAGTAGTATTTTTGCATAGCTGGATTTTTGTTTCTTCACAATTATTATTTTCCTAGCTAGGATACTACTCTGACTTATCCCCTAATTCTTCTTGGTTGACTATCGGATCAACTCTAATTATTTTGTCCTGTCCAGGGTCATAAAATATCACCATCTTTCTATCCCTTAAGTTGATCCCATAATCGCCCTGCTCTACATTTGCAAAAACTGTTTGGGACTCTTTCTCTTCATTGGTGATATCGTTTACCTCAAAGACCTCCACCTGCTCTTGATCATCAATCGCAAAATGCATTTTAACCTTGCGTAAAACCTCTTCATTGCTTATACTCTCAGGCTTTGAAAATATTGATCTAGCGACCAATAATCCGATACAAGCAATTACAAAAATTATAACCCCTGTCTTGATAGATAGATTTAGCTTTCCTCCGCTTTTAAGCATATGCTTTATTCTCCCACTAATTAGTATTTGGGTCAATTAGACTTGTTGCTTAAATAATCTTGAGAATAAGGGTGTCTAATTTAGGACTATTATCATGAATGGTGGAAGACCATGATATCTCCATCCTGAACAATATACTCTTTTCCTTCCATCCTGACTAGACCCTTCTTGCGTGCCTCAACCCAACCTAGATTTTCTACAAAATCTTGATATGCCACTACCTCTGCTCGAATGAACTTGCTCTGAAAATCAGTGTGAATTACTCCTGCCGCTATCGGCGCCGTCGATCCATACCTAATCGTCCAAGCCCTAGTCTCCTCGGGACCGGTAGTAAAATAACTTTGCAGACCAAGTAGACGATAACTAGCCCCAATAAGTTGATCGATCCCACTCTCTTTCTGTCCATATTCTTGCAACAACTCAAGTGCTTCATTCTGCTCTAATTCTGATAGCTCATCTTCCAATTTGACACTAATCATCAAAGATTCTGCTGAATCTGGCAAAACATCTTGCAACCTAACTTGCTTAGACTGATCTACTAAGCCATCTTCATCTAAGTTCACCAAATAGATAATTGGCTTAAGGCTCAAAAGTCCTAGCTGATTAATCTCTCCCAAAGCTTTCAACCCAGAATTACCACTTAGACCCGTTAGTCCTTGTTTGAATTGATTGAATATCTGATAGTCCATCTTGTCCAGAGTCTCCTGAAGCTCTAGCAATAACTTTTGGGTAAGTTCCAAATCCTTATCTTTCTTGATCTCTTTTGCAATAGAATTCAATCTAGTCTGAATAACTGCCTGATCAGCCAGCGCCAATTCGGTCTGGATGATTTCAATATCTCTTGCCGGATCAGGTGAACCCTCATGATGGATTACCTCAGGATCATTAAAATCACGAACTACCTGAATGATAGCATCTACTTCTCTGATATGGCTGAGAAACTTATTGCCAAGGCCTTCACCTTTGCTTGCCCCAGAAACCAACCCAGCGATATCTACAAACTTGATTGTTGCTGGTATTAGCTTCTTAGAATCGCTGATCTTAACCAGCTCGGCAAGCCTATGATCTGGGACTTCAACTATTCCCACATTTGGCTCAATGGTTGCAAAAGGATAGTTGGCAGCCAAGACCCCTGCTCTAGTCAAAATATTAAATAAAGTTGACTTACCTACATTTGGTAATCCAACTATCCCTATCGATAATGCCATTACTAGATTCTAACAGATGTCTAGCTACAGACCCAAATATTCATGCATACTCTACAAATTTTCTGATAGTCGCTAAATTCGACAACCAAAGCTATTCAAGACTGGCTAGCTTTCTACAACCAGACTAGATCTCATCAAGCTCTAGGATACTTGTCCCCCAATTAAGAAAGCAAGACAAGATAATCAGCCAATACTCAAATCAAGACAAAACAAGTGTTAACTGTGCTAGGATAGCTGTTCATTATATGGAGGCTTTTACAGATGCAATCTAGATCTATTTGTTTCTAGCTACGAGAATATCTTCTGAGGCCGACTAGACCTATCAATATAGCAGTAGATATCAAAGCAAACCAGATATTATAGTCAAAACTTGCACTTGGCAATATCCTGACCTGCTCTAAGGTGCCAGCATCAACCTGATTATTATCTATAGGCTGCTCAGTGTTATTAGTCTCTTGACCGTTATCAGTCCCATTATCGTCCTCTTCTTCTACTTCTACACCACACCCCTGATCATTATCATCATATGTTGCAGTTGCTACAAGGTTGTAGATACTCCAATGTGATTCTCCCCCGAGATCAAGACCTGTGATCATAATGATATTCTGTGAGTCATACTCTGCCCTTGTTATTGTGGTGCTCAGATCTATTGTCCCAGACAAAGGCAACAATGAGGCGCTAGATTCATCATAATCATAAAGCATTTCGTTCTCTACCCCAAACCCAAATATCGCCCCAAACACCTGGGTATTTTGGGTTGCTCCGAGAGTCTTATCATCAAACTGTTCGTATGAAAAACTGAAGTGTAGATCAATATCCGAAGTCACACAATCTGGAATCTGAACATGTGCATACGCACCAGGTGCAGCCTCACCCAACCATTCTGGTGGATTATTTTGATCAAAATCAAGCTCCCAACCCGGTGCTTGACCAGTAGCACCAGTCATACCATTATCACTTGGCCCATAGCCAACTACTGCGCCCACGCCAACATTACCATCTACCATTGGGAATGTTTGGGTTACAGGGGCTGCCTCAAGCTTGTTTGATAATATTGGTGCAATCCCGATATAGCTGAGTAGTAGCGCAGCTAAAACTGTTCTTTGTAAATTGTTTATAAAAATCATTAACCCTCCTAGGTTTAGTTCTATACTCTAGTATCTCATAAAGTAAGGAGATTGAAAATATTCTAATTAATTCAAGAGTCCTTGCCCTGCTCTACCCCAGTCCATAGTTCTTATATTATCCACACAACTTGGCTCAAGATCTAAACCTTCTGTTAAGATCTTAACCATTTGAATATTTCTTTATGTCAAAGAGCACTATACGTCCAGCCTCTTAGCAAAATTATAGTGGGTCAAAGCAATTGCCAGTCCGTCAGCTGCATCATCTGGCTTGGGTAGATCTGAAAGCTGCAAAAGACGTTTGACCATCTCCTGAACCTGGCGCTTACTTGCCCTGCCATAACCAGCAATCGCAAGCTTAACTTGCAAGGGTGTATACTCGTAAACTTGGTAGTTGGCTTGGGCTAGGGTCAAAAGTATTACTCCCCTGGCCTGTCCGACAGCTATCGCAGTCTTGGCATTGTTGGCAAAAAATAATTCTTCCACCGCTACTGCATCTGGCTTGTATTGTCTAACCAATTCTTCCAGATCACTTGCTATAATCTTCAACCTATCAGCCATAATAGTATCTGGCTTGGTTCTAATTACTCCATGAGTAATCGCTACCGGTTTACGATTGGAAAAATCGACTAGGCCGAATCCGGTCGTAGCAGTACCTGGGTCAACACCCAAAACAACCATGTCTAATCCTGATTGGTGATAACCTCTATCACGTCTCCGACTTCTTCTAGAGCATCAACAAGCTTCTCCAGACTAGTACTCTCCTTCTCTGCAAGCTCTACAGTCTGATTTGCAACCATTTTAATCTCACTAGAAGCCACTAAGTCCCCCAGCTTACTGACAATCTCCTCTAGCTTGTCTGGATCTGTAACCGCAATTAGGGGTGAGCTGTCCTCTATCACATCTTCGACATCAGCATCAATCGCCATCAAAGTCTGTTCGTCTTTGTCGCCTTCCAGGAATTCTATTACTCCTTTACGATCAAACATATAGGCAACAGAACCCGTTGATCCTAGATTGCCTCCATACTTACTAAAAGTTGACCGTACATCTGAAGCTGAACGATTACGATTGTCTGTCACCACTTTGACGAGTATCGCAGTAGCACCTGGCCCATAGCCCTCATAGGTCAACTCCTCCAAAGCACCAGTACCTAATTTGCCACTTCCTCTAGCAATTGCTCGATCAATGTTGGCATTAGGCATATTGGCTTGCTTTGCCTTGGTAATTGCCAACCTTAGCTTGGCATTCATATCTGGATCATCACCATCCCTGGCTGCCAAAGCTATCTCGCCCGCATGTTTAGTAAATATTTTACCCCTCTTGGCGTCTGCCGCTGCTTTCTGATGCTTGATCGAATGCCATTTACTGTGTCCACTCATACTAATAGTATAACACAACAAACTATTGAGGTGACACCGTACAAATCCAGTGATTTGTTGCATAATCAAGGTAAGTGGTAGATTTTTCTCCCCAAAAACGCTCCAGGGTGTCACCTCGCAAATAATACCCATCTTGAGCTAGCAAGGGGTTTGTTCAGGCCAAGCAAGGCATTGATCTTCGCTATGGATTTCTAGCCTCCACCTCTGATCTCGATAAGCTTTGGCCACTACTGCTACCCTACCGACCCAAATCATCTGATTAATATAAAAGTTATCCTTTTTGCTGGTATACAGAATATAATCCATCTTACTTCCTAATGGAATATTGAGATATATTTCTCCCCAGAGTTGCTTGGTTTTATTGCCATCAATCAATAAATAATGCTGATTAGATCCGACCAAAAGAGCTTGACCCTTACTCTTTTCTAGTACAACCCCTTTAACAGGTTGTTTGAAATTTGATTGATAGAAAATCAGACCACAGCCTATTAGGTAAAGTCCAATGTAGAAGGCTGGCAAATACTTAACTATCTTAGATGTATCCAGCTCTAGCTTACTAGCCCTGACTAGTACCAATCCCAAAAGTAGGCTTGCTAATACTATTACTGAGCCTAAATCCAAATCAAGAGTCCAGCTACTAACCGCCAGATCTGCCAATTTACTTAAGGCCTTGAGTGTCCAAGCTATATATTCAAAAGCTGGCATCAGTAACCAGCGTGCCTTATCCTCCAAGACAATACCTAGAGCAGCAACTACTGCCGCCAGCCCCGTACCAATACTAGCGATAGGTAATATCAAGATATTTGCTAGAAAAGACAAAGGCGCAAGCTGGCCAAAATGATATAGTGTGACTGGATATGTAGCTAATTGAGCAGATATACTAATAGCGAAGCCTTGCCTCAAGATTGATGGTACTGGAATAAAGAACAATAAATGATAGACTTTTGACTCAAGGGTTAAGATACCTAGCAGAGATAGGAATGACAATTGCCAACCCAAATCTTCTATCAAGTACCCTGGATTATAAAGACAACAAACCAAAGCTGTCAGAAATAAACAAGTCAAGATTGATACCTGACGAGCATAATACTTCAATCCAAATATAATAGTCAGCATCACTGCCGCTCGAACAATCGAAGCCTCAAAGCTGACCAGAGCTGAAAACCCCCAGACCAGCGTCAAACTCCCTAGTAATTGTGCCTTTCTCCAACCAGGAAAAATTAGTTTTCTAAACACCAAAACCAAAATGGTTAAATTTGCCCCAGATACAGCAATCACATGGGTTAGACCAAGCTTCAAGAAGTCTTGCTTGATTGATATAGGCAAATTACCACTACCTCCCACCAACAAGCCGATTAACAGACTGTCAATCGGTTCCGGGGTAGTAATCTCTATGCCCCTAATAAGTTTTTGCTTGATACTACCTAGTAGATTCTGTTCTATGCCAACAGTATCAATCTCGCTTGATACTATTTTTTGACCAAGCTTATTTTGGGCAGATTCTATTTGTCCAACTATTGATACCTGGTCACCTTCCATAATACCAGCCTGATAGGTATAGACCCTGATCTCAGTCTTAATATCCTCTCCCTCAATCTTTTTTGTCCACACCTCAAACTGATACCCACCATAGTCACTTTCTACCACCCGGCTACCAACCCTAGCTAGTATCTCAACCTCTCTTCCACTATCAAGCCAGAAATAACTACTTGGTTGATGCGTAGCCATTTCTAGTCTGAATGCACCCAAAAAGAAACCTCCCAAAAGCAACCAGATCAACCTCATTCCCAGTAAATTACTTGAAGCTAGAAATATTACGGCAATCAATCCAGGCCAACCCAAAGAGCCAAAGCCAAGATTAGCCTGAGTGATTATTCCCAACATTATTCCGATGGTCAGAAATATCCAAAACTTCTCTCTTCGCATGATTGGTTTAATCCTCTGACTGGCATTGTCGTCCTTTAAGGCTTACCCCTATTCTCATCGTCCTCCGAAACCCGTCCCTCTTCTCTCATCCTCCGAATTTTCGTGAGATGATTATGGGGAATCCAGTACTCGACATGGTACATTGCCTATCACTAATTCAAATACTGGATATCCCATAAATCCCTGCAGGATTTTGGAATATGACAGGATGGGGGTGGATATCCAGCATTACCCTCCTGGTAACCTGAACATAACAGGGGGGGTATTGTCATCATCCAGAAAACCGTCCTTCTCTAGTGATCCTCGTTAGCTCCGAAGGAATTTACGAGGGATCCAGTATTTAAACCCAGACCGACCTGACTAACTGCTATAGTCTCTGGTCTTAAAAAATGTTAATATGTAATTGTCCTAATCATAGCATTGGTTGTCACATTAGTACATGGATCCTTAGCTCAGTTGGCTAGAGCATCTCATTGACGTTGAGAAGGCCGGAGGTTCGAGTCCCCCAGGATCCACCAATAAGCATCCCTCGTCTTACATGTAACCTATAAACAAAGACCCACCCCGCTAGTTTTACCAATATGTAGCTTAGAACCTCGAGGTAGCCTATGATGATAATCCCGTTATTTTCCTATAAAATGACTCTACTAAGAGCCCACTGGATAACCTAGTAAGTTCTTGATATGACCTGGTCATTTGATAACCATCAAAGGCTACACGATAATCTTCGTGCTTACCTTTATTATTTGCATCAAGGCGATTTGGCTCTAGAGTTATTTAAGACAAGCCTAATGTGAGAAGTTTAACTTATTTAGTAATAACATAAGCATGTACCCAAGGATCATCTCCTGGTTCTATTACGTCTATGCTACCCCCATCTAGACCTTTAACAGCATTGATAATATTACGCTCTATTTCTGGGGCTTTAGGATTTAATTCTTCTAGTCTTTCTCCTGTCAGCAATAAATTCATACCGATATACATCTTCCCCCCCTGGCTTTAATACCCTATATCCTTCGCTTACCACCAGCCCCACAAGCGTCGGCTCCATTCCAGGCTCAGATGTAAGAAAAGAATTACAAACAATAACGTCAAAGCGGCTATCTTTTATTGGCATTTGTAGGGCGTTGCCACCAACATAATTACTAGGGTTTTTTATCATATCTTCTATAGTATCTTCAGATTTTAGGCCATGATATTTTTGACGTGTCTCGATTGATCTAGCATATAAATGAAGAACGTTTGAGTACCCAATATCCATACTTGTTACATCTATACCCTGCTCACGGGCAACAACACCAAAATTCGAGAGCCCAGCTGCTACATCTAATACCCTTTTCTCTTTTAAAGATTCTATATCTTTAATACCAACATTAGCACACACTGTATAAAAGGGATTTTCTGTTACCATCATCCCTATAAATGATCCAGTTAGGCGTTCGATGGCATCTTGATTCGACCTATTTGGTTTCTCGGGGTTTTTGGGCAGGGACTCACTCATGTGTAATATTATATAATATATATATATTATACGCAAATCTATTTTACGTAACCCCTTACTACCACGAATTTCGCACTCCCCCAATCCTGCTAGTATGAAGATATAACATTAGTCATGTAATTTATTAAACAAAGAAAAAACAAATATGTCTCACTCAAAATGTTCTAGTGAACTGTATTGCTCGTTTCTTGAAGTTACTTCATCTCGTTATTCAGCACTCAGCCTAAGTGAGGTTGTTCTTATAGGATCTCATCTATCCCATGATAGTATCTCTCGTTGGCTTGCCACTGCTAAAGTACACCCTAAAAACCTATGACAAGCTGCCACCAAGGAGGTTCATGCCAGTCAGGGCATCCTAGTATCTGATGATGTAGTGATAGATAAAAGCCGAAGTATTAACATGGAATTAGTGAGCTGGCAATATGCTGGTAGTAAGCATGACATTACCAAAGATATAGGTGTAGTAAATGCCTTATGACAAGCATCCAAAGATGACTATGTTCCTATGGACTATCATATTTGGAATCCACCAGAAGATGGTAAGACCAAGAATGATCATTTCCGAGATATGCTGTCAGCTATGTGGATTACATCCAGATATGGTGGTTGCTTACAGTTGGTATAGTTCCCTTAAGAACCTAAAAGCTATACGCTCTTATGGCTGGAACTGGGTGATGGGTATTCAGAGTAACCGATTGGTTGGTAAACCCCATCAATAACTAAGAACGCCTGATATACCAAACAAGAGATTAGTAATATACCTAAATGGGTATGAGTGGATCAGAGTATTCCGGCTTGAGACCAAGAACGGTCACACGGATTATATAGGCACAAGTAACAATGATCTATCCTGAGAAGAAGTCAAAGAGTACTTTAAACGATGCTGGAATGTCGAGGTATTGAACAGTGAACTCAAGCAGACCTGTGGACTCGCTCGCTGTCAGGCCAATCTTGGTCTAGCACAGAGAACCCACACTGGGCTCTCACTACTTACCTGGATTCGAAAATACCAAAGAGGACTCAATGAACATACGACACTGCACCTATGGTGGCAGGGAGGTAATAAAACCGAGTATCAAACTAGCATTAGCTGCTCGTATGAATACTTGAGGATGCGAAACTCGTGATTACTAAAGACTAGCTAGCTTAGCAAGGTAGTTATTTTGATCACCTCTCAGGATATTAGTACAAACTGTATATACTGTAGATAAGGCGTTAGCTCCTTTTAATTCTTACCACCAAAAGATCTTTTTTCTTGAATACTATAGGTCTGAGCTCTCTTTCTGCTCTATTGTTATCACAGTTTCTTATTAAGGGTAGTAGTGAGCGATAAATTACTTGACAGGGTTCTACCCCTTGGGTGGTCTTCTTTTGCCAGAGATAATAACTTTAGTTCAGATGTTTCAAGCTTTAAGTCACCAATATCTTATTTTAAGGCCTTAGCCTCATCTTTGAATTGAGCTACTTGGGGTTTAAGGGATTTGATTTCCGCACGAAACTTAGCCTTAGTAATCTAATCTTTAGTATGAAATCTTTCAAGATTAGATAGCCCAAGTAAGTCTTTTTTTGACCTCTGCTTCCGGTAAATTAATAGTCATATTATTCAACTTTGTATTTATTTTAGTACTATTTAAGCCTTACCCGACCTTAATCATCCCGCTTCATCAACACCATAAAAGCCTCATGGGGGATCTCCACCTTACCAAGTTGCTTCATCCGCTTCTTACCAGCTTTCTGCTTATCTCTAAGTTTATTCTTGCGAGTAACATCTCCACCATATAATTTTGCTGTAACATTTTTGCCCATCGAACGAATATCTTCTCTGGCAATAATCTTGCCGCCAATCGCTGCTTGTAGGCTGATCTGGAATTGCTGTCTCGGTAGTATCTTAAGTAATTTATCCAATACCTCCCTCCCTACCGATACCGCTTCCTTCCTGTGTACTATCATAGATAAGGCATCGACCTTATCACCGGCTACCAGAATGTCCAATTTGACCAAATCATCCGCAATAAACTGATCAAATTGATAGTTATAAGATCCATATCCAGCTGTCAAACTCTTGACCCGATCATAGAAATCCGTCAAAAGATTGGCCATTGGTGCTTCAAACCCCATTACTACCATCTCTTGATCCAGATAGCTAAGCTCTTTTTGTCTACCTCTAATCGAATGCACAAGTTCTATCACGCTACCCAGATATTTATTGGGTACCACGATCTCACCCGCTACCCAAGGCTCCCGAATCTCAGCTATCCTAGTCGGGTCTGGTAAGTCACCAGCACTATGCAGGCTATACACCTGGTTATCAACTCCCAAATATTGATACTCAACAGTCGGGTTAGTGATAATGACATCCAGGTCATACTCCCGAGACAACCTCTCTTTGACTATCTCTAAATGCAAAAGACCCAAACAACCAATTCGAAAACCAAAACCCAATACTTCTGCACTTTCTGGCTGATATACCAATGCTGAATCATTAAGGCTAAGCTTGACCATGGCGTCCCTAAGCTGAGGGTAATCCTGATTTGAACTAGGGAAAATCCCTGCATAAACAAAAGGCCTAACCTCTTTGTATCCTGGCAAAGGCTGCTCGACTGGATCAGCCTGCAGACTAATTGTGTCTCCGACCCTTGCTTTCTCAAGATCTTTCAGATTAGTAACGATATAACCAATCTGCCCTTGACCCAATAGCCTATCTTTCTGGTATTTTGGAGCAAAATGTCCAACTTCTGTAGCCAGGCAGTCGGCCTGATTCTGGATCAATCTCAACTTATCTTGAGCCTTAAGCTCTCCCGAGAATACTCGAACATAAAGAATTACTCCTCGATATTCATCATAAAAAGAATCAAATATCAAAGCTTTGAGCCTAGAGTCTTCAGACAATATCGGCGCAGGTACTCTTGTGATAATCTGATCGAGTAATCCCTCTACTCCCATACCAGTCTTAGCAGATATTCTGACTATATCTTCGGGCTTGCACCCAAGCAGGGCGATTATCTCGGCCTCGACTTTTGATACATCGGCAGCTGGCAAATCTACTTTATTTATCACGGGTATTATCTCAAGATCAGCCTCCAGTGCCAGGTAAACATTGGCTAAAGTCTGGGCTTGAATACCCTGAGTTGCATCTACTACTAGTAAAGCTCCTTCTACAGCATAGAGGCTTCTTGATACCTCATAACCAAAGTCCGCATGACCAGGTGTATCGATTAGGTTTAACTCCATCCCCTGCCACTGCATTCTTACAGGTTGTAGCTTAATGGTAATACCTTTTTCGCGCTCAAGATCCATACCATCCAACAGTTGTTCTTTCATCTCCCTTTTGCTAACAGTGCCCGTAATCTCAAGCAACCGATCAGCTAAAGTACTCTTACCATGATCAATGTGGGCAATTATACAAAAATTTCTAATTTTTTCCACCATATCTATTCTTTAGTTTGTTCCAACCCCAATCCAAACCCTGATTTACAGGTTCGATTCTTACTATCTTGGCATAGATCAAATAACCAATCAAGACTACCCCCGAATTAACTGTCAAGCCAATAAGTTCAGCTATTAAGCCTTGACCAAATTCAAAGCTACTTGGTATTAATAGTATCCCAAACAAATAAATTCCATTGACTACAATACTAGTCCATATATCCCTAGGATCTAAGTTAATCTTATGGCTTAATAGCCAGAGAAGAATGCCTAGCTGAGCTACCCCGCTAATACTAATAGCCAAAGCCAGTCCTGCTACTTCAAGTCTCCCCGATAAAACGAAGCTAAGAACAATATTGAGCAACATTACAGCAAGGGCAACTATAAATGGCGTCTTAGTATCTTCAAGCGCATAAAAAGCTCTTGATACTAGCAATAATAAACTATAAGCAAAAACTGCTGGTATCAAATAAACAAACAGCCTTGAGATTAATTGGGAGTCTAGTCCATAGATTAGCGCAACTAGACTATCTACAGATGTCAACATCATTGACAGAACAACCGTTATCACTATTGTTGCTATCTCTAGATTGCGCCTAAAAACTTTTTTCATTACCTGCTTGCTTTCCAGGGCAGCCTGGATTAGACTTGGAAATGTTGCAATAGACATCGAAGCACCGATCATCCCAAGTGGTACATTCTTGAGGTTATTGGCAAAATAATAGCTAGCAATGCTACCAGTTGCCAAGAAGGATCCTAGGCTATTTTGAACTACCAAAGTTACCTGATCAGTAGCCGTGGATAGTATCCTTGGCAAGGTTATCTTTAGTACCCTAATTACATCTGGATCCCAGAACTTTAATGCCCCTGCTTGATAACGCCAACCAAGTAACATTGTTAATGAAGTTGGTATCAAAAACTGAATAAAAGTTCCAAATACCACACCCCAAGCTACTCCATATATTGGGTTATCAAAAAGTCTAGCAAAAAATAATATTCCAATAATAATACCAACGTTATAAAAAACACCAGAAAGCGAGTCAACAATAAATCTTTTTTTTGCCTGAAGATATGCACCCACCAAGCTTGAGAGTACAAATAATAAAGGAGTGGCAAGCATAATACGACTAAGTCTAGCGACGAGCTCTTGGCTGGATCGATCAAACCCAGGAGCTATCAAGTGCTCAACTAGCCAAGGCGTCAAGATGAATGCAACGATAGAGCCAGCAAGCGCTATCATGATTACCAAATTCCAGAGTGTACTATATAGTTGCTCTGCATGCTCTTTTCCAGAGCGCTTCTGAACCGCCAAGTAAACTGGTATAAAACTAACAGCCAGAGAACCTGCAGCTATAATATTAAAAATAAATTCTGGAATCCTAAAGGCAGCCGTATAGGCATCTGTCTGAATTCCCACACCAAAATGACCGGCTAAGAGCCTGTCTCTAACCAGCCCAAAAACCCTACTTAATAGATAGGCAGTTGCGATCGTTAATGTAGCAAATCGAGGTGAACTCCAATCTACTAATTCCAATTTTTTGAGAAGTTTCAATCTTATACACCTGGCTTGAAGCTAGATCAAGCTATACTGTTGCCCCAATAGTTTCTAAAAACTCCTGTTCATCTAGAGTTTCTTTATCTAGCAAAGCTTTAGCCACAGCTTCAAGTTCTTTTCTCCTATCATTGATAGTCTGTTCAGCCCGTTTACTAGCTTCATGAATCAGGCCTGCTACTGCCTGGTCAATCTGGTAGGCTATCTCATCTGAAAAACTCTTACCTTCAGCCATCTTACGTCCCAAAAATACCGAATCATTACTATCAGCAAAGACCATATTTTCCAAATCTTTTGCCATACCATACTCTGTCACCATGTCATGAGCTATTTGATTGGCTTTCTTGAGATCATTCTCTGCGCCAGTAGTAACTTCGCTAAATACAACCCGCTCAGCCATCCTTCCTCCAAGTGACATTGCCATTTGATCTTTAAAATCTGCCACACTCTGGAGATGTTGATCTTCGATTGGCAATGACCAAGTCACACCTCCTGCACCCCCCCTAGAAACGATTGAAACCTTATGCACTGGATGGCAGTTTTTCATGAAGTGTCCGACTATTGCATGTCCGGCTTCGTGATAAGCAGTGATCTCTTTTTCTTTATCGTTCATAATATGTGACTTACGCTCAGGTCCTAGCGAAATTTTCTCAACCGCCTCATGAAAATCATCCTGGGTAACCTTCTTGCGATTTGCCCTAGCAGCCAAAATGGCGGCTTCATTAGCGATATTGGCTAATTCTGCACCAGATAGCCCTGGTGTCTTTCTGGCAATTTCGCGCAATTTTACGTCAGTTGCTAGGGGTTTATTCTTAGTATGAACTCCAAGGATTTGCTCTCTGGCACTTAGATCTGGACTGTCTAAGGTAATTCTTCTATCAAATCGACCTGGCCTAAGTAGGGCTGGATCGAGTACGTCTGGCCTATTGGTAGCAGCAATCACGATCACGTTTGTACCCTGCTCGAAGCCATCCATTTCAACCAAGATTTGATTTAGGGTTTGTTCCCTTTCATCATGACCACCACCAAGGCCTGTACCTCTCTGACGACCGACTGCGTCTATCTCATCAATAAAAATTATACAAGGTGAGTTTTTCTTAGCCCTAGCAAACAAATCTCGCACCCTAGAGGCACCTACCCCGACAAACATCTCGACAAACTCTGATCCTGAGATATTAAAGAAAGGCACTCCTGCTTCTCCCGCTACAGCTCTAGCTAGCAAAGTCTTACCTGTTCCTGGACGACCAAATAACAACACACCCTTGGGTATCTTTGCTCCAAGGTCGCTGAATTTCTTTGGCTCTTTAAGAAACTCTACCACCTCTTCGAGTTCAATCTTGGCTTCTTTGTTGCCTGCGACATCATCAAATTTGACCTTGCCTTTCTCCATGCCATAAACTCTTGCCTTGCTCTTACCAAAGCTCATTGCTTGATTGTTGGTACCCTGAGCCTGACGCATCACAAAATAAAAGAAGGCTATAATCACAATTGTTGGTATCACAAATGAAGCAATGCTAATCCAGATATTTTCACCACCACTATCCTCGGCTGGCTGATAGTTGTATTGTTCTACCTTTGATAGGTCTATGCCATTTTCTTCGAGACTACTATTGGGATTGATTGTGGTAGTTAGCTTAGTATCATCCTTGAGGGTTGCTACTACTTGACTACCCTCCACCTCTAAATCTTTGACCTGATCTTGATTTATTCTAGATATTAATTCACTAGTACCAACCTCCTGACCCTTATCTGGTGATATTAAAAAACTAGAGGCTATAATAGTTACAAAAAATGCTATGCCTATCACAATTAATAGATTCCTAAACGATTTCTTCATTTGGTAAATTGCTCCTTAACTTATTGATTTAATCTGAAATTCTCTTCTCAATCATATCAGTCAGACCTTCAAATATCAACCAACCATCATTCATTACTAGCCATTTTTTGCCTACCGAGAATCTTTTATTGTTCGTAGTACTCAATAACCAATTCGTCATCAGCTCCAGTCGTTTTGAGGAATAAAAGCCCAATTTATCTCGATTGAACAACCAGTCTAGCCAAGCTATAATAAATTCTTGGTCTAAACCTTGAATCAGCTTCTTATCCACCCTATAAGCCGAATCCCGAAATATTAGATTAAGTTTTGTCCAACTCTTAAGGTTTTGGTTGATGCTTCTTAAACTTTGATCCATATTTTGATGATGCACTAAGAACAAATCACGATCTGTTGAATTTAAATTTGGCAATAAAAGCCATCTATAGAGGTTTCTCTGATAGTTCAATTGGTAATTCGTATAATCTTCGATAAACTCTAGCCCCTCAGAATTGGCGTACCGATAAAGTTGATTCTTATTTAGACCCAACATTGGGCGCAGTACTGTTTTACGATTGGCAAACGGACTATATCCCTTGATACCCGCTCCCCTGATGGCATTTGCAACAATTGTTTCTATTAGATCATCTTGGTGATGGGCAAGTACAAGATAATCAGAATTAGCGTACCCTAGCTGCTCTTCCAAGAAATTATGTCGAGCCTGGCGCAAACTAGCCTCATCTGACTTGCCAGACTGATATCTACCTTCTATCAGAGCTACTTGGTACTTGTTGGCTAACCTTCCTACCAGGTAGTTCTCCTGGTCACTATCCAGACGTAAGTTATGATCATAGTGGGCTAGGGTAATATTGGTAAATCCGATTTTGACTAAAATATCCAGGATAACTACAGAATCAACCCCCCCAGAAAACGCCAACAGAAGCTTACTGTCTCGATTGACACCCTGACTGTTTAATTGATTCCTGACCTGATCAAGCAACTCCTGCCCCTTTCTCCTATAGAAATACTTTTGATATACCTATACCCGTTAAACAAAAACCTATCTTTATCTTAGTCTTATCTGTTCTTGGGGAACTGTTTTCGTCTCTTTATAATACTGTATTGATTTTTGTTTGTCATGGATGCTGATTACCTGACTTGAGTTTCCGAATCCTCAACTATCACCCAACCCCACAGCCTCTAGCCTGTTATCTTAAAAATCTCCCTCCCCAACTCCGTCATCCTCCAAGGTTCCCTCCCCACCCCGTCATATTCCAAAATCCAGCCCTCCACCCCGTCATCTTCGGGTTGCCCGAAGGGCAAGACCGGAGATCCAGCATTCCGCATTAAGTGATTATTAAGATCTCAGTAGAGGTGGATCCCCCGTATTGCCCTACGGACAATCGGAGGATGACAAAGGCAGGGGTGGGTTTCTCGTTCTCTACTTCTCTGACTTAGTTCTTCTTACTACTAGTACTGGTATAGAGAGGATTGAGATCAGTAGTAATAGTTGGGTAACTGGGTGAGAGAGGATACCAGTACTAGGAAGAGTATTGGTATTGATATCTTTGGATGGAGTACTTGGGTTGGGT
>JAGOAT010000013.1 GCA_017983775.1 Candidatus Saccharibacteria bacterium
TGCTTGGTACTTTGAATACTTTCGACGTACATAGGCTTTATGATGTGCCTTGGTAGAAGTGTACTCACCAGCCACAGTGTTTCGTTGTATCTCTCTGTAGATAGTACTGTGATGCCGGCCAAGTTCAATGGCACTGGATGGTATGGTATATCCCCTGTGTATTAGTATACCTATCTCTAGCCTCTCAATCTTTGTGATGTGTTTGAATTGACTCATATATCAACACAGTAACAACCAGACCGATGCATAGTCTAGTTTTCGCAGTTCAGGGTTAAGTTTAGGTTTTTCCTTGTTAATTAATATCCAACAAAGATTATACGGGTGTCGCATTATTAGTGGGAATTTTCCGGCAGTTCTAGAATAGACTTGTTGTTGATTATATGGGGAGGGGGACACAGGTTTTGTCTTGGGTGGCTATAGCGCGTCTAAAAAACCCTGAAGGTCGCTAGGTAATGGAGAGTGGAAACTGTATTCTTGATCATCAAGTTGAAATCTAAGCTCTGAGGCGTGAAGAAACTGGCGACTGAGTCCAGGTGGTCTTGTTTTTGATCCATACAGAGTATCTCCAGCTACTGGTGCATGGATGTGAGCTAAGTGAGCCCTGATCTGGTGGGTTCTGCCGGTAAATATCTGAATTTCAAGTAGTGCATATTCAAGATATCCTTGTAGGGTTTGATACTGACTGATTGCGGGTCGTCCCTGAAGTCCAACTTGCCACTTTTCTCTATTTTTTGGATTTCTAGTCAAGGGTAATTCAAGTCTGGCCTGCTTGAGCTTTGGCTTTGGTCTAACTAGCGCAAGATATATCTTGGTCACTTTTCTTTGTCTAAAAAGTTCTTGTAGTTTGGCTTGGGTAGTTGGATTTTTGGCTAGAATTAGCACTCCAGTCGTATCTTTGTCAAGGCGGTGAACTATTCCAAAATGATCTTGTTGCAAATCTGGCTGTAATATTTCTGCTAATCCAGGGCGATCGCCAATAGTATTGACAGTGATGCCTGCTGGCTTGTCAATCACTAAGAAATCCCTGCACTCAAAGAGTATTCTAGGCTTTGAGCTAGAGGATTTCACTGGCTTTACGGAGTTGGAGTTTTTTGCCGAGCAAGATTAGTTTTTGACCACTATGAATCTTGGTATTTGGGGCTGGTTTGATATTGATCTCTCCGTCTTGATCAATTACAGCAAGGATTTGGATTTCAATCTTCAGGTTCTCTATCTGTGAGATTGTCTTGCCTAGTACTTTACTATCATCTTCAATCAAGATTTCCTCTATCTGTAGCTTGTTATCTTTATTGCTTCCAAGGATATCTAAAAAGTCGACCACATCAGGCCTAAGAAGCATTGTCGCCATATGGTAACCACCAATAGCATGGGGCATAGTGATCCTATCTGCGCCTGCCCTTAAAAGTTTTTGTCCATGAGCCTCAGTATGGGATCTAGCAACAATAAATATCTCAGGGTTTAGTTGCCTAGCAGTCACTGTTACGAGCAAATTCTCTGCGTCTTGTCCTAGACTAACGATTATACCTTTTGCCCTCTTAAGGCCTGCTTGCAACAAGGTCTGCTCAAGACTAGCATCACCAACGATATGAAGGTCAGACTCAACTTGGTCTTGGTAGAATTCTCTCTTGTCAATTGTTACAAAGGATACCCCTTCGCTCCTGAGTTCTTTGGCTACATTACTACCTACTCTGCCAGTACCACAGACTATGTAATGGTTAGTAATCTTATCTAGTTTCTTTTTCAATTTTATATCCCTGATTTTAGTATCGAGCTGCATGATGTATTCTGCGAAATATTTGAGTAAATATGCAATGAATATCAGATTTGCTAGCATCATGATTATAACATAGACTCGACTAGCTAAGCCATGATAGCCATGATGATCGAAGTGGGTCAGCAAAATTGTGAGGCTATAGTAGAAGTTGTTCCAGAATCCTAGCTCAGGATTAGCCTGAGTCAGAGCAAGGCTACCAGCCAATAGTAAAGAAATAAATACTAAAGATAGCCTGACCCAACGGTTTCTCAAATTCATTTAGGACTTGAGCAGCTTTGCGGCACCAAATCCTAGAACAGACCCAACAATAGGTGCAAGAACATAGATGGGTGATAGTGAATCAAAGGCAAGAGCAACTGCAGGATTAAGGAATGCGTTACTGACATTGGCAGCAACCAAGATCCCAAAGCTTAGACTTAGACCGATGGCACTAGCAGCGGCTAGACCTTCAAGCTTGTTGCTGATGGCCATGCCAATACCAAAACAAAATAGCATAGTTCCTAGGGTTTCAAATAGTGCTGTTTCCCAGTTGTTGACAATTGGTAGTTCTGGCATAGAGCCAATAACTTGGTTAAAGAGTATCAGTGCTAGAAATGCCCCTACAAACTGGCTGATAAGGTAACCGATAGTGGTCTTAGCATCGATCTTACCAAAGACAAACTGACCGAGGCTAACAGCGGGGTTGATATGGCAACCAGATATTCCACCAATTAATAATACAAATAGACTTAGCGTAGCACCAACAGCCACAGGTACTGCTACCCCCAGGCTAGGATTGGAAACAGTTGCTAGTACAATTGAAGCAAGTCCAAAGGTACCTATTAGTTCCGCTGAAAATTTTTTGTAATCATCGCCCATGATCCCTCCTAATGGTTATTATATTTAATCTTATGCTTATTTTCCCACATCCTGGAGATTTGTCAAATTTGAGATTGATTTGAAATGTCAGACTCCTGATCAGCCTGTATGAGGACTTTGAAGATCATAGTAGCCCCAAGTATCTGGGTGGATAAGGAGGGACCTAATTAGTGCGAGAGTGCTTCTTAGCTAATTTTTTAGTGACATTAAAACCAAGGTATTTTCCAGCAGCTAGTTGCAATTGAGCACTAAGGGCAGCATAAGAAAAGATGCAAAGTGCTACTATGGGTAATAATGCCCACTGGATTATCAGACTGAAGTATCGCCAAGGCTTTAATTTGCCAATTGGACTAGGTACGATTAAGAGGCTAATCCAGATCGTTGTAAAGATTGCTAGGTTGGCCAATAGGAGAATAGAACTAGCAATATCGGGAAGATTGTAGATTAAGGCTAGATCACTAAAACTTCTACTAAAGAATATCGGTATCCAGGCTGAGAAAAAAATAATAATCGAAGCTGTAGCCCAACTAATATGTCCATCTACTAGTCTGATTAGATGAACTAATTTGGCTGGCCTGGAAATTTTGGAATTTTTGGGAAACTCTTGCAAAAGATAGATTATATCAGTTATCCCCCATGCCCAACGACGAAGTTGAGCAACCTGGGCCTTGAGAGTTCTTGGTAGATTCTCTGCCTGAACTGCATCTTGATATATGGGCGAGTAGACTGGTTTGACGTGGTAGTCACCATCAAATGCTAGGAGTGATCGCCAGTAATGACGGCCATCTTCTACCGGGCTGATTTTGCACCAAAAATCAGTTTTTATCAAGGCATCTAAACTCTGAGAATGAGCAGCAAAATTTCTCAGTCGGTGAGGCCTCATTGATTCAATGAGTACCCAGAAAGAGTTACCAGTAGCAACGATCCGAATTGGAGCCGGTACTTCCCAGATGTTATTGAAAAATAGCGGGATAGGCTGAAAGCTATATTGACCTCTTTTCTCTGTTGTGCAGTAATGATAGGTTAGTTCCGAAAAATATTGTTTGTCAGGTTGATGGTCAGCATCCAGGGTAGTGACAATGATCTTGTCAGGATCAATGCCTTCCTGGTCAACTAGTATAGATTTGAGGTGTTGGCCTGCGTAGGTGATATTTGCACCTTTACCAGGGATTTCTCCAGCTAGATCTTGGGGATGTTCGATTACTAATAGTCGATTAAAATGTTTTGAAAATTCTGCTTGAATGGCTTTAGTATTGTTGATAAAATTCTCGCCTGCTCTTTGCTCAGCTGCGATGACGATAATTAGCTTGCTAAGATCATAATTTACTTTACTGATAGCCAGCATTGAATCTCTGAGGACTTCGATTGGTTCATTATAGGTGGGGATGATGATTAGGTGATAAAGTTTACGATAGTCAAGCTGAGTTACTGGATCAAGAGCCTGAAGCTTGTTTAGCCAATTGGTTTTTTGAGAGGTTTTGAGATTATTGTAACCCCTGATGGTGATTATTGAGATATTAATACTTTTGAGCAACCAATAGATATCATAACCAATGATGATAAAGGCATAAACTAAAGGGTTGAGTATTCCTATTAGCAAAAATGATAATAGGATTTGGATACTGAGAGTACCAATGTAAAATTCAAGTAGACGTCTACGTTTGGAAATAAAGAGGATATTGGAGGGATCCCTGGTCGCATCAGAGTTTAGAACAATTTGCTTGGAGCTAAATAGGTTTGAGAACATTGGAGTTAGGTTTGATTATTAGCTATAGTAAACATGTGCCTTTTGGTCAACCAGTTCAAATCATCTAGTATAGTAGCGTGTTTGCCTGGGACAATCAATATTTTCATTTTTTGATTCCTTACGGTTGATTATTCAAAATATAGCTTACATCAAAACATAACCGAACAATCTTGAGACAGGTAGCAATGAGTTAGAGGGATAGTTTTTATTATGACCTCTAGGCAATAAGGCGAATAGAAACAATATCCATATAGACTCTAGTAATAGTTCAAAATCCTGGTTTTATTTTGTACTATATGGTGCAGGGTGTAGGATTCGAACCTACGTAGGCATTGAGCCAGCTGATTTACAGTCAGCCCTCGTTGGCCACTTGAGTAACCCTGCACAGCCTTTATTTTAGCAAGTTTGGTCTAGTTTCTCAAGTGAATTAAGGGAGCATTCAGGAATAAGCTTATTCTTGGATTTTCCTTGATTATTTATTTTAACCATTTAATTGTCATGATTGAATCACGAACTGGCTTTTTCAAGCAAAATTGTCAATAGCTGTTGTAGTTTTGAGAGAATCGATACTACTCGATCATCAAAAATCCAGCTTAAGATTATTAAGCCCAAGCTAAGAATAACGGCTATAATTAGTTTTGATTTGAAGTACCGATACCAAGATATAGGTGGAGTTAGTTTACTCGGTCGATATTGATAACTGGTGAGTAAGAAAAAATTGATTAATTGATCAAGGGTTTTGGTAGCAAAACTAATGATCAGGCTAGTAATAAAGATAAAGGTTAGACCAAATATTCCAGAGAACTGAGGATATCTATTGACTGTTATCAGAATTAACCACAACAATCCAATTTGTCCAAACTGGATTAGGCTCCTGAGTATACTTGCTTGATAGGTAGCGGCTGTTGGTTTTGCTAATTGGCCTAAGTGATAACCAAATCTAGCTTGGTCAACCCAGAGATTAGTTGAGATTTGATAACCAGTAATTATTAGTAATTGGAGGGTAAAGACTATTGAGATAATAGCTTGATTGATTACAGAGGAAGGGCGAAACAAGAATAATCCAGTGAAACCGAGACTAAGAAAGCATAGTAAGAAGCCTAGTAGTCTAATATCAAGCTTCTGACGGTAGTTGATGAATATACTATCAGGGTCGATTGATGATTGGTGCCAGCTATTAATCAGGTTAGTCTCATAGCGGTTAATTAAACTATCAAAGAAGTGAATTATCCAGAGTAAGACAATTGCTGTACTGGTAAGTATTAAATAGAATTCCTGAATATCGATACTGGCTATCAGATTAATGATTGAGTGGTTGCTATTAGAAAAGACATCCAGCAGTAGCCAGCCAAGATAGGCTGAGAGCCAAATTAAAACCTTGAGCCAATCAAACAACCCAATTCTTATTAAGCTCTTATCCAGCTTGAAGTTGATTGATTTTGATGATTTTGATTTAGGTATTTTGAAGTTTGGTGCAAGGTTGATCATTTGATTCTTGATCATTGCTAATGAATAATTTGATTTGATAGAATCGGTTGGTTCAATTTTGGCTAAACTGGGTAATGAACTAGTATTGGTCGGCAAAGCTATATGTTCAGATTGAGTGGTGACTGAAGACACTTTGACTTCTGGTTGCTTGATCGACACGGTTGTTGTTGATTTTTTGATTGAATATGTTTTTGACTTGCGATAAGAATTGACAAGAGACTTTGACTTGGATTTTGAATTGCTAGATAGGTTGTCTATCTGCGCAACTTTCATAGTTTAACCTGGGGATGGGCACTGGTTTGGATTTTCCAGAGGTATGCAAAGTCAAAGCGATTACTGGGGGTAATGATTTTGTATATTGGGATTTGTAGATCAATTCGACTATAGATCAAATAGTATGGTCGATAAAGAATCACTGAAGCCGTATCAGATTGCCAGATAGCTAAGAAATTGGATATTTTTTTTGCTCTACTTTCAGGGTTTGGGTCTAATCGCGCACTTTCAAGTAAGCGATCTGATTCTGGATTTTTGTAATTTGCTAGGTTGGTACCAGCAAAATCTGCTTGACTAGAGTGCCAGAAGCTATAGACATCCGAATCACTCCCAGTATTTTGACCAAATAGCAATATATCATAATCCCTACTGGCAATTGTATCATTGAATTTTTGTTGGTTATTGATTAGATCAATATCAATCTTGATCCCATATCCAATTAGCTGTTGGCCAAGAGCCTGAGCAACTGGAACTAAGGAGCTGGTAGTCACCAGCTTGTAGCTGACTTGATCAGGGGTAAGCCCAGATTGCTTGAGTTGATCTAGGGCTAGTGCTGGATCGAAGTTGCGTTTTTCAAGCATATCATTGTAGCCTTCTTGATCAGAGAATACTGGATAGTTGATAGGTATTGCCTTATCGTTTAAGTTGGTGATATTAAGAAGTTCGGCCTTATTGACTAGTTGTTCAAAAGCCAGTCTTCTTTCGGGACTATTGAATAATTCATGAGAGTTATTAAGAAACAGTCCAATGTATGAATTTTGACGGAGTTTAAAAGTATATTCGGGTTCAAAGTCTAAATTAAGACCACTAAAGCTATCAATCTGGTTTTGGCTATAAGCTAGTAAAAGAGCGTCTTTGTCCTGAAATGTTTGGATTTGGATTTGATCAAGATAGGGGTCTGCGTGATAGTATTCTTGGTTTTTATTAAGAATAATCAAGTTGTTATCTTTGTAATCTTGATATTTGAAAGCTCCAGTCCCAATGGGTGCCAGGTTGAAGCTATGAAAACGAAGCTTATCAGGCTCTACTGATTCAAGTAAGTGACTTGGTATGATGCCAACTGTAGTTTGATTGATGAAGTTATTGATCTGGGTCGGTAGGGTAATTTCAATGGTATTTTGATCAATCACTCTGTGGGTAACATTTTGCCAGTCAGTTTGAAGATTTGAACGTGAATCTGGGTTCTGGATTGCCGTAAGTGTAAAATCAACATCTCTTGCGCTAAATGGGTGACCATCGTGCCATTTAACATCATTACGCAGATGGAAGGTATAGACAAGACCACTTGGATCAATCTCCCAACTAGTTGCTAGGTCTGGTTCAATCTTGCCATATTGACTAAAACGAGTTAGCCCAGAAAATATTAAGTGAGTTAAGTCTCGATCTGTGCTAGTCTTGGCAAGAATGGGATTGATAATCTGGATGTCACCAATAACCCCTTCCCTATAGACTCCACCGGCTTCAAACTGTGTAGACATGTAATATTTACTAATTGACTGGGAACGTAAACCCAGGGATAGGAAGCTAATTAAGATTAGTATTAAGATACTAGATGTCAATAGGAGTTTTGTTCTTATCTCAAGCCAAGATTGCTCCAACCCAGTTCCCTTGAGTCTCTGAGTATGA
Source organism: Candidatus Saccharibacteria bacterium (assembly GCA_017983775.1). Lineage (NCBI taxonomy): Bacteria > Candidatus Saccharimonadota > Candidatus Saccharimonadota bacterium. Next base: position 7,767 of record JAGOAT010000013.1, read on the forward strand.
TATTGGTTGACATTACGTTTGGTTGTCCTGATTCGCACTGAGTTATCTAAGCTGGCTCGAGGCTTGAGCATGACCCGACCTAAACAATGATTGCGCGAGCAACTGTGGACACGACTAAGATAATGATTGCTATAATGGTCGCGATAAAGATAAAACGTTCAGCACCTCGCCGAGTACGGTAACCTTCGCTGCTACCTCCAAAAGCCATACCTAGGCCAGTGCCTCTATTTTGCAAAAGAATTAACACGGTTACAATAATTGAATCAATAAATATTAGGTAATTTAGAATTGTTTTTCCCATTTTAGCTCTGCATCCCTTTCTCCATATTGGTTTTAACTAAATCAGTCATCAGGTAGTTGATTATCCAGATTAAAAAAGCTGCCAAGATAGCTGAACGGAAATTGGCAATCTCAAAAGAACTATAAAATATACTAGTAAGATAAAGCATCAGACCATTGACGACAAAAGTAAACAAACCAAATGTTGCCAGAATTGCGGGTAAAGATAGGATAATAATGATCGGTCTAATTAGTGCATTGACAACTCCAAAGACAATTGATGCAATGATTAATACCTGATAGTTGTCTTGGTAATTAATTCCATCTATCAAATTGGCCGCTACAGTTAGACCAAGAAAATTGATTAGAGTAGCAAAAAGAATTCTTTTGATCATTATTTCTTGGATGATTTATGGCTAGAGGATTTACGCTTGATAAATTCAGAAATGATTGCTGCAAAAGCGGTAGGACTGACTACTCGTGCTCTAACTTCCTCAATAGTCTCTAGAATATTTTTACTACTATCCTCAGCAATTTCAGCCACTGTATTGATAATATGTAGCAGTTTGACTACGCCTAAGAGTAAGATAATGATAATAGTTACGAGTAGCAAGAGACCCAAGGCATTAAGAACGGTCAAGATATAGACTGCAGTTTCCATACCCTCATTGTACCATATTGCTTAAAGTAATTCTAATAAAAGCCTTCGGATTAGCTGGGGATTGGCCTGTCCCTTGGTTATCTGCATGGCTTGACCAATTAAAAAACCAATTACCTTGGTTTGACCTTCGTGATATTGATTTACCACTTCTGGATTATCCTCAAGTACTTGAGTAAGAATTCGTTTGATCTCCAGTGGGTCACTAATCTGGGTAAGGCCTTGATCACCTACGAGCTCTTTGATCGATTGACCTTTGCAGATGCGTGGGAATAGTTCTTTGGCTTGGTTATTAGATATTGTTCCAGTCTCAATTAGCTCAATTAATTCCTTGAGGCTTGTAGCGCTAAGTTTTGGTCGATCAATATTTTGATACTCACCAATCAGCCAGTTACTGATTGGTTTGATTTTGGATGGGTTATTATTAAATTCTGACAAAGTAGTTATTAGTAAGTCTCGACTATTGGGATTTGCAATAATAGTATCTTGAACCATTAGGCCGATATTCACTGATTGCAATAATTCGCGCAGATCTAGTGAGGATTGAAGCTGACTCTGGTTGTGGTCAATGAGGCTCCGGTCAAGATTTAAAGGAGGGATATCTGGTTCTGGGAAGTAGCGATAACCATCTGAGTTTTCTTTACTCCTTTGGCTAAAGGTTTTGGCTTGAGCTTCATCATAGCCACGAGTCTCCTGAATGATTCTTTGACCATCTCTGACTAGTTTGATTTGACGATTAATTTCATAGTTAAGAGCTTTCTCAGCAAATCTAAATGAATTGAGGTTTTTGAGCTCAGTCCTAGTGCCGAGTTGGCCACTTCCCTCTTCGGCTACGGAGATATTTAGGTCAAATTTGAAATGACCTTTTTGCATATCACCTTGGCAAGCACCAATACTAGTTACTAGTAAGTATAATTCGGTCAAATAACGTCTAGCTTCCTGGGGGCTTGAGATGTCTGGAGCACTAACTATCTCGAGTAAGGGTGCTCCAGCCCGGTTGAAGTCAATCTGGGAATAATTTTGCCCCTCTGGGTGGATAGCTTTGGCAGCATCTTCTTCGAGGTGAGCCTCAGTAATCCCAATCGTCTTTGATTGATGATCATTTAACCAAATTTTGAGTTGACCATCACGAATAATTGGTTGGTAAAACTGGGTAATCTGGTAGCCTTTTGGAAGGTCCGGATAGAAATAGTTCTTTCGGTCAAAACTTGATTTGGCCTGGATATTGGACTTTAAGAGGTGGCCAATTTGGATGGCTAACTCGATTGCATGCTGGTTTACACTGGGTAGTGTACCGGGCAAGCCAATACAGATCGGACAGATGTATTGGTTGGGCTTTGAATCATCTTGACCACTAAGCCTACAGCTGCAAAACATTTTTGATAATGTATTGAGTTGAACATGAACTTCTATGCCGATTGTTGGTACTAGTTTCATCTTAATTCTCCTATTGCTTTTCTCAAGGTTTTACTAGTATTAATTAATTGTTGATTGGAGTACTGATCTTCACTATCCAGATCATGGACCAGGCGATTTCTTAGCTTGTGTGCGTCCCAAATAGATTGGGCATTTTTCAGCCTATATTCTTGACTTTTAAGACGGTCGGTAAAGCCACCCTTGCTCGATACTCCCTTCAGGACATAATCAAGTAATTTATCTGCTTCAATCACAGCCAGAACAGGGTTGCTTGATTCTAGACCTTGGATTTGAGCTAAGTTTTGATCGACTTTTATCTGATCAACTTTGGCTGGTTTTTGTTGAAATTTGAGATTGCTGATATAGCCAACCAGAAGTAATGCCATTACTCCTGTTATTGCAATTGCTAATAGAATGAAACTTAACATAATAGATCCTCAAATCCCAGTAGTCGGTATTCTGCTCCTTGGTCAGCCATTACTTGTAAGCCATAAGGTAGTCCTGAGATTTGCATTTTTGGTAGACTCATTGCTGGTATTCCTGCTAGATTGGCTACTACAGTCATAATATCAGCCAAATATTCCTCAGTGGGGTCTGTTGAATTGGTATTACTGAGTGGGGCTATATCTGGAGTAGTTGGACTTAGGATTAGGTCAAATTGATTAAACACTGATCTGATCTCGGCTTGAATTTGTTGACGCAGTTTGCTGGCTTTGAGATAAAATGCATCATAGTATCCATGGCTGAGTAAGTATGTGCCGATCATGATTCGGCGCTGAACTTCTACACCAAACCCCTGTTTGCGACTATTTTTGTAGACCTCAATCAAATCCTCTTGTTCGCTATTGTACCCGTATCTAAGCCCGTCATAGCGTGCCAGATTGGAGCTGATCTCAGCAGGTACTAGGATATAGTAGCAGGCCAAAGCTTGATCTAGACTAGGCATATCAATCTCTTCGATCACTATGTCTTTCTCTCGCAATTGATTGATAATCTGCTCAAAGGCCCGAGATTGTTCTGGCTTGAGATGTTCTTGGTATTGCTTGATGGTTGCAATTCTTTTGACCTCTTGTGGACTATCTAAATCTAGAGAGGAGTTAAGACTAGTTGAGTCTAGAGGATCATGGCCAGAAATAGTCTCGAGAACTGTCTTAATATCTTGGTTTGATTTGGCAATAATCCCGACACAGTCAAAACTAGATGCCATAGCAATCACGCCATAACGACTAATTCGACCATAGCTAGGCTTGATACCATAGGTACCCGTATAACTCGCAGGGTTACGGATGGAGCCACCAGTATCAGTTCCTAGGCTAAAGACACAAAAGTCTGCTGCAACACTAGCAGCAGAACCACTTGAAGATCCACCAGCTACTCTAGTAGTGTCATTTGGATTGAGGGCGCTACCAAAGAAGCTATATTTCCCGCTCCCACCGTGGGCAAATTCATCTTGATTAACCTTACCTAGTAGAATTGCTCCGGCAGCAGTTAGCTTTGTGATGGCTGTGCTGTCATAGGGGGGAATAAAATCAGCGAGACTTCTGGATGCTGCAGTCGTGGCAATTCCTTTGGTCATAAACATATCCTTTGCTAGATAGGGTATTGCCTGAAGTCCATTGAGTTGAGCACCATTAGCAATTTTTTGATCCCAGGCTTTGGCTTGTTTTCTAGCTTGGTCTTTGTTTTCGGCTAGCATGATATGTAACTTACTATTCTCTGCCTCTATCTTACTAAGATAATAATCGACCAGTTCAATGACACTGATACTTCTAGAGTTGATCAATTGGTGGGCTTGGCTGATTGTTAGGTTGGTTAGTTTCATTTGATAATTCTCTGTACCCTGAGGTACTCTCCATCAAAATTACTTGCATTACTGAACAACTCAGTCTTGTCAATCTGGCAATCAATTACTCGGTCTTCTCTAGTGATATTTTGAAGGTTGCTGATTTGACTAAGGGCAGGCTGTTCGGCCAAATCAAGTGAATTGAGCTGACTGACAAAGGCCAGAATTGTATTGATTTGTTGGGTATATAACTCTTGAGATTCTTGGTCTAGGGATAGATGAGCAAGATGGGCTATTCGAATTACATCATCGATACTTAGAGTTGGTTGATTGGTAGCTACTTGCATTGCTTATAGTTTACCGAATCCTAGCTATTAAGTAAATTCTCAAATTCTGTTTCTGATAGGATTTTAATCCCCATGTCTAGTGCTTTTTGGTACTTACTACCAGGACTATCTCCAGCTAGCAGGTAGTCAGTTTGTCCGGATACTGTAGAAATGATACTTCCACCATTGCGAGTAATTAAATCCTTGGCCATCATTCGGGTATAGTGTTCAAGAGTACCAGTCAGAACCCATTTGCCAGCCAGCGTAGAGTTTTGGTTAATCTGATATGGCTGTACTACTACCCCGAGCTTGAGCAATTGATCGATCATATCTTGGTTTTTTTGATCGTTAAGCCAGCCGATCAGATAAGTAGTAGTAGTCTTTCCAATGCCATCGATTGACTCAATATCATCTGGACTTTGGTAAGAATTGCGCCAGTGATCGAGATCCTTGAAGCGCTTTGCGATATCTTGACTAGTTTTTTCTCCAACAGTGCGGATCCCTAGGCTATAGATAAACCTACTCAAGCTAATATTTTTGGATTTATTGATGGCATTCAGAAGATTATTGACTTTCTTGTCCTTAAAACCTTCTAGATTGTAGAGGGATTCTGACTGGAGCTTGAAAATATCTACTGGAGACTCAATGAGCCCGATATCAAGGAGTTGTTCAAGAATTTTTTCTCCGAGACCGTTGATATCAAAGGCTGATTTGGAGACAAAGTGCTGGAGTCTAAGCCAGTTGATTTCTGAGAGGTCAAGATCTGCGATCCTTGGGACTGCTTCTGAGGGGTCATCAATGATAGCTATTCCCTTGAAAGTTTTTGGTAGCTTGAAGATTTTTTCGTTACCGGTTCTCAGATTTGGAATCGGTTCTATGACTTCTGGTATGATATCCCCTGCTTTGCGGATAATAACCGTATCCCCAATCCTGAGATCCTTGATGGCAATTTCGCCTGGGTTGTGGAGTGTTGCTCGAGAGACCGTAGTACCTGCAACCTTGACTGGTTCTAGGACTGCATAGGGTGTTAATGCTCCAGTTCTACCAAGGCTCAGGCGAATATCAAGTAGCTTTGTGCTGACTAGCTCTGCTGGGAACTTATAAGCTACTATTCCCCGTGGAGCCTTGCCGCTAATCCCAAGGTGATCATAGGTAGCAGAGTCATTTATCCTAATCACTATTCCGTCGAGTTGGTAGCTAAAGCTAGGTCGCTTTTTGGTAGTATTATGGATATACTCTTCAAGTTGGTCGAGATCTCTAATCAGTTCTGATCCATCACTTACGCCAAATCCTAGATTGCCAAGTAGCTCGCGGTTAGTACGATGGGAAGACCCAAGATAATTGCCAAAATCGTAGGCGATGATTTCAAGCGGTCGATCAGCAGCAGCCTTACTATCTAGTTGCCTAATACTGCCACTAGCGGCATTGCGAGGATTGGCAAGCAAGGGCAAACCTTGCTCGGTTAAGAGCTGATTATATTCGGTAAATCCAGATTTGCTGATCAGTATCTCCCCTCTGATTTCCAAGGTTTGATCTAGTCCAGCAAGTGGATTAAAGAGTTTGAGATCAAGCATTTTGGGCAAATTTTTGATAGTTTTTACGCTATGAGTAACGTCCTCACCGATTTGTCCATTTCCCCTAGTGATAGCTTGATAAAATTGTCCTTTATGATAGCGCAATGCTATTGCGAGACCATCAAGCTTAACCTCTGCAGATAGGGGGCTATTTGGGGAAAGTTGATAGCCTGAAAAACGTTTGAGGCCATCAAGCCAATCCTTGATCTCGTCTAAATCAAAGGCATCTTTAATCGAAAGCATTGGTCTCAGGTGTTCGACCTTGGCAAATTTATTAGCCCTTTCTGGCTCGACAGAATTAGTAATACTAGAAGAAGATTGCTTATTGAGGTAGGCTTCTAGTTCAATCAAACGACGATTTAGACTGTCATAGACACTATCTGCTACGAGACTAACGTTGTCAATATAATAACTCTTACGGTACTTTTCTAACTGATCCCTAATTGATTTAAGCTCCCTAGTCTTGCTAGTCTTGTCTTGATTGGTTGGCATTGATTAATCCTTGTATTTATTAAGAATCTTTTCAATCCTTGAGAGATCTTCTGGCCTCTGATCATATATAAGTTGTAGCTTTGGAGTCTTTCTTAAGAATAAATTCTGGGCAATAGTTTTTTGCAGCTTAGGTCTGGCTTGATTGATAAATTGATCTATAGTTAGCTTATCTGGAGTAGGGAAAAAAGACAGATAGATCTTACAGCTAGCCAAATCAGGTGCAGTATCAACCTCTTGGATAGTAATCAGAAAATCAGATTGTTGACTTAGTAGTCTTAATCTGTCTCCCAAAAGACCTAAGATAGTATGGTTGATTTGGGCTATTCGATAGCTCATTGGGTTACTTTAAGAAAACTATTTGATCATTTATCTCAGGATTGATTTCAGATTGAATTGCGAGACCACATTCCTGACCCATTTCAGCTTTTTCGACAGGATCTGGCCCAATTTGGATACTCAATAGCTTACCTTCTCCTGTAATTTGGTCATCTCGATATATTCTGAAGTCTAGATTTGGCGTAATAGTTCCATCAAGAACTTCTCCACCGGTGACTATTCGACCCGACTTGGTATAGAATATCCCTTTGACTAGAAGTCTAGCAACTTCTTGTTTTTCACGATCAGGTGAAAGCCCTTTGACTAGTTGCTCAATATCTTCGATTAGTTCATAAATAATTGTGTAGGTTTTGTATTCAATATCCAATTGTTTGGCAAGTTTGGTCATGGCACTTGAAAGCTTGCTATGAAACCCGATTAGTAGTGCTTGGGATGAGTTGGCTTTGCGAATATCTGTTTCGTTGATCGGACCAATGCCCTGATCAACAATTACTATGTCAACCAAAGGATTGGCAAGACGCAAGATACTATCTTCTATAGCTACTAATGAGCCCTGGCTATCAGTCTTAATTAAAAGCTTGAGCTCTATCTGGTTTTGTTTTTTGAGAGCCTTTTCAAGATCGATTACTTCTGTATTTGCTAGCTTGGTAATATCAAAATTTTTGCTGGTCTGTTCAAGCCAAGATCTTGCAGCTTTTTGATCGGGGACTACCTCAATCCATTTGGCAAATTCTGGTATATCTTTTAGGCCAGAGATGATCACTGGCATTGAAGGTAAGGCTTGATTTAGCTTCTGCCCATCAGTTCCGGTGATTGAACGGATTTTACCCCAGGCATTACCACTGACTAGATATTCACCAATCTTGAAGCTACCATGTTTGACCAATATTGTGGCAAGAGGTCCTTGACCAGTTGCCAACTCGGATTCTAAGACTATCCCTTCACCAGGTATAGAATAATCAGCTTGAGCTGGACTAAGTTGGTTTACCAAATGGATCAATTCGATTAGTTTATCAATTCCTTGCCCTGATTTTGCAGAGATCTCAACCATTGGCGTATCACCGCCCCAGTCTTCAGCAATAATCCCTTGTTCGGATAGTTCTTGCTTAATTTTATTGATATCCACTGTCGGTTTATCAACTTTATTGATTGCTACTATGGCAGGCAGTTTATAGGATTTGATTAGCTCTATCACTTCTTTCGTTTGTGGCTTGACACCATCATCAGCGGCCACTACTAGGATGACAATGTCGGTTAATCTTGCCCCATGCGTTCTAAGCGCACCGAATGCTTCATGCCCAGGTGTGTCAATAAAAGTGATCTTGTCTTCAGGGGTTTTGCCAATCTGATAGGAAGAAATGTGTTGAGTAATACCCCCAGACTCGGTTGATGCGATGTGGCTTGATCGTATATAGTCAAGCAGGGTTGTTTTGCCATGGTCAACATGACCCATAATTACTACTATTGGTGGTCTTGATTCTAAAGTTTGAGACCTGATAGATTTTTCAGAGGGACGACCTTGTTCTGATTGTTCGAGCAACTTAAGCTCTAGTTCGTACTCTTCGGCTACTAGGCTCGCTGTTTCAAAATCAAGCAAGTCATTAGGCGCAACTATAATACCATTACCACTAAGAAATTCTATCAATTCGACAGGTTGAAGATTGATAATCCTTGCCAGTTCACGGAGTCTAATCTCTTGGCCGATGTTAATTGTTCGTTTGTCTGTCATCTGATTTATCTTAGCATAATAAATCAGTTATGACGAGGTTTATTTGAGACTAAGGGAGAGCTTGTGTTGCTCGGGGTCAATTGAAAGGATAGTAAACTGCTTCACTTCATTGAGGCTAAGGATTTTACGAGGATCTTTGATTGGTTCTGCTGAGAGTTCCGAGACGTGGACCAGGGCTTCAATGATCTCACTAATTTGGACGAACGCTCCAAAGGGAGTAATTCGAACGATCTTACCATCGACTTTCTCGCCAATCTTGAGTTTTGATGCTTCCTCAACCCAAGGGTCTGGAGTTAATTGCTTGATTGACAAAGATAGCTTGTCTTGATCGATTGAGATAATCTTGACATCCAATTCCTCGCCAATTCTGACATGTTCGTTTGGACTATCAATTCGTTTCCAGGAGATTTCTGAAATATGAACAAGACCTTCAATACCATCGACATTGACAAAAATCCCAAAGTCGACGATACCAGTCACGATCCCTCTCACTACTTCTCCGACGGTTAGTTTGGAGAGCTTGGATTGGGTCATTTCCTTCTGGGCTTCTTTTTCGGAAATTATTAGCTTGTTATTTTTGCGATCCAGATCAATAATCCTAACCATCAAAACTCTACCAATCAACTTATTGAGTCTTGATAATATTTCGTCTTTGTCAGCACCACTGACTCTAGGATAGTTTTCAGCTGATAATTGAGAAACTGGTAGAAATCCCTTGACGCCTTCCATCTCAACAATTAGACCACCCTTATTAGCATCGACGGGGGTTACTCCAAATACTTCTTTATTCTCAAATTTTTCAGTCAGCCTATCCCAGCCTTTTTCTTTGGCTACTTTTTTGAGGCTTAGAATCGCATAGCCATATTTAGTTTCTGGTTCAATCACTGAAGCATTGATAATCTCGCCAATTTCCGGACGGACTGTGGTGTATTCTAGTTCATTACTAGTGATGACACCTGTACCATGGATCCCAAGATCAAGCCAGATCTGGTGTTTGAGTGATTTAATTACTTCTCCCTGGATAAGGTCACCTTCCTGGAGAATTGTTAGGGGGTTAGCACTGAGCAATTCCTCCATATTCGTGGCGTTAATAGTAGTCTTCGTAGTTTTAGACTTGGTTTCTGTAGTCATCTGATCCCTTCTCTTTCTTTATCTTGCAAAGGCACATTAATAATATTCTTATCGGCTAAGGTCAAGGCAGCACAAGATATATCCGCCCAAATTGCAGATTAACCACCAGCATAAAATGCCTATTACAGGTTAATATCTACCCTTTTGACCTAACCAATTAATCCTAATTCTAATCTAAGTAAAAACTTTTGTCAATAAGATTATACTACTCATATCAACTTCAGTGATCCTAGGTTAGGTATTGATTGACTTTATTGAGAACTTGAGATGGGGTTAGCTCAGATTTGATAATGTAGTCATCAATTCCTAGATCTCGAATCTTCTCAATAGTAGTTGGATCATTAACATTGGTCAGAATCAAAACTGGTACTTTGCGATTTTTCTTGGCCTTGGTTCTCAGGTATTCAAGTGCTTCTTCACCATTGACTTCTGGCATCATCAAATCTAGTAAGATTAGTCCAAAGTCGTGCTTGTCGAACTGTTCAATTGCTTCTGCGCCATTGGTAACGGATATCACATCAAGCTTTGCTTTGCCAAACTTGAGCTCGTACATCTTGCGAATGAACTCATTATCTTCAGCAAGCAGAATAGTTTTGACTTTAGCCATTGGCTTAAGTTTAATCCTGATTAGTCCTAGCTGTCAAGCGATTTTAGCTCAATCTCTATTGATAGAAGTAGCCTTTCCAAGGGCACCCCTTGCCTGTTTTGATCTGTTGGAGTAGGTGATTTCAAGGGGACTCCTTGGAATCATGCAATGGTTTGAATTGCAAAAATCGAGGATTAACTATAGGATTATAAATAATGTTAAAAGGCTTAGTATCCATCGATGATTTGTCAAAAGAGCAAATTGATCAGTTGCTCAGGAAAGCTCAGCAATTTGAGATCAATCACAGGGGTAGTCAGTTGGCAAATCAGGTAGTAGCTAGCTTGTTTTTTGAACCTAGTACCAGAACTAGACTGAGCTTTGAGAGTGCGATTAGTTATCTTGGTGGCTCAGTCATTGGTTTTGCTAGCGCAGATACAAGCAGTCAGAGTAAGGGGGAAAGTTTAGAGGATACAATTCGGACTATTGGTCAATATGCTGATGCTATAGTGATGCGGCATGGTGAAGCTGGTTCGGCTAGAAGGGCTCAAGCTGTTGCTGGTGTGCCAATCATTAATGCTGGTGATGGTAGTAACGAGCACCCGACCCAGACATTACTAGATCTTTACTCAATTCAGGCTACCCAAGGTGGGCTAGAGGGGCTAAATATTGCTTTGGCTGGGGATCTCAAATATGGCAGGACAGTTCACTCCCTAGTAAAGGCATTAGCCCAGTATCAGATTAATTTTACATTTATCTCTGATGATTATTTGCAGCTACCCAAAAATCTAGTTAAGCTGGTTCGGGATTCGGGCTGTCAAGTTCAATTTAGATCAAGTATTGGACAGCTAGATAAGCAAGATATTTTGTATATGACCAGGGTGCAAAAGGAGAGATTTGATGATCTAGCGAAGTACTGGGAAGTAGCTGGTAGATTAAAGTTAAGCTTGGATGATCTAGACAAAACAAAGGAGACATTTAGGGTACTTCATCCCTTACCTCGGGTCGACGAAATCGATTTGGCAGTAGATCAACATCCTTCAGCGTATTACTTCCAGCAAGTCCGTAATGGCCTTTATGTTCGCCAAGCCTTATTATCTGAAATATTGAAGGGTTGATAAGCGGGGTATAAGGGTGAAGCCAATAAAAGTAAAGAGTTTGTTCGAAGGGAATCAGGATATTCCTTTAGCAGAAAAAATGAGGCCTAAGAGTATAGAGGATATTGTTGGTCAAGGTCATTTAGTCGGGGAAAATGGCCTGATTCGTGGACTAATAAGGGCCGATAAACTAACTTCGATGATATTCTGGGGTCCCCCTGGCTCGGGCAAGACAACTCTGGCTAGAGTTATTGCGGACACTTATCGGGCTGAATTTATCGAAGTTTCAGCCGTTAGTATGGGTAAGGCTGAAGTCCGTCAAGCAATTGATCAGGCCTTGCAATCTAAAAATCTCGGAAGACAAACTATCCTATTCGTGGATGAGATACATCGCTTTAATAAAGCCCAGCAGGATATGTTTCTACCTTATGTCGAAGATGGAACTGTTCATCTAATAGGAGCAACTACTGAAAATCCCTCGTTTGAAGTGATTGCACCATTGTTGAGTAGAAGTCGTGTATTGATATTCGAAGCTCTTAAGGAGATTGACTTATTAGGCATTATTGATAGGGCAAAAATCTTGATAAGGCCTAAGATAATTACATCTCAGGCTGCTAGTCTGCTCGCAAAAATGTCAATTGGCGATGCTAGAGTGCTACTTGGAGGACTAGAGATAGCAGCTTCATTGTCGACAAAAGTTGTAGGTAAAAAACAGATAGAACAAGCAATGCAACAGGTATCAGCAAGATACGACAAGAACGGTGAGCAACATTATGATTTGATTTCTGCCTATATTAAATCAATGCGCGGTAGTGATAGTAGGGCTGCTATGTATTATCTCTATAGGATGCTTAATGCTGGCGAAGATCCAAAATTTGTCGCTAGAAGGATAATAATTTTTGCGAGTGAAGATGTTGGTATGGCTAGTCCTCATGCTCTCACCTTGGCTACTTCAGCTTTCCAGGCTGTGGAGCGGGTAGGCTTGCCTGAGGCTGAGTATGCTTTGTCTCAGGCAACTATTGCGATGTGCCAAGCAAAAAAGTCTCGGCAGGTAGCAGAACAAATGGTAGAAGCTAAGGGACTAGTCGGGAAATATCCCAATGCAAGCGTGCCAAAGCACTTGCGCAACCCAGTAACTAGTCTGATGAAAGATTTAGATTATGGTGATGGTTATCGGTGGGAAGCAGACTTCAAGCATCCAGATGGGTTTTTGCCTGAGGGAATAGTTCGGTAGGTTGACTTGCTATAGCCCCGAAAAACAAACCCTGTACTTTTGACCGTATCTTACGGTACATAACTGTCACTATTGCCCCTCATCATATCTACGGAAGCGAACAGGCTTTGGTTTACGACGACTATAATGACTAGAGTAGCCTTTGTCTGAATGAAGAACTAGGACTTTGAAAGTGATGGCCGGGCTAATCGGATTGACATTGATCAGTTCACTTAGGTCATTTAGGGGTAATAACAATTTGAGCATATGTATAGAGGTAGCAGTGCTCTAATCTTATTTGGTAGCTCAATGTGCGAATGAGGATTGGCGATATTCAGAATATATTAGCTCTTCTGGTATTAATTTTTTAGGCTTTTGAATTTGCGCTCATGGCATGAGATTAGTTGGATGGTTTTTTTTGACAAAGGTATGAAAAAATAGGATATTGATGGTGTATAATCGTCTCATATACTTGATTAGCTAATAAGTCTACTAGAGGTGTGTCTGGTTTTGTCTTACGTTCATTAGCTAGGGCTTTTACAAAATTTGTTTGCCAGAATGATTCCCCATCCCATTTATAGAGAATAGTAGGTTGTTTTTGAGCCTTACTTAATTTGCGTTTAAGCTGGATTACTTTAAAGAACCTTTTAACTCTTGAGATAGTTTGATCTCTGACAACTTCATTTAATTCTGACTGTATTCGCATCGTAAGATAATCTAGGCCAATAGCATTGATTAACTGGTTAAATCTGTCAAATATTGCGAGGATAATTTCTGAATCCGGTTCACCTGTATTGGGGTCAAGTAGTAGATTTTTTTCTTGTTCTATAAGTTGCGCAATATTTAATATTGGATCTTTACCGTGATCATGATCAGCTTTTGGTTCAGTAGAAGTTTTGGGGCTCTTATCGGGGTTTTGGGAGCTAGTAAATTCCTGATATTCTGGATTATCAATTGTATTTTGCAACAGCCGGTAAAGTATTTCGGTGGGTAATACTTTTTTGGCAATTTCTTCTGGGCTAATAGTTTCTGATGGCGAATATTCTGGTGGAATAGGTTCCATGGGGGTTGTTTGATTAGACATTGAGAAGGATGGATTTAATAATACGTTCAAGCTCATCCCAGTCTTGAAACCCCTTCTCGAGGTGAATTGTTGCATCTTTCTTTCTATTTCCCGGCTCAAAGATCTTTGATTTGAGATTGGCTCCACCTATGATAAATACTGTTGTCCAATTGCGAGCCGACCAGATCCCTAGGAGATTTTTACCATTAACTACTAGGTATGGCATTCCCCATTTCTTTTCCCACTTCCCTGCTGGTACAATTTGTCCAGATAGCTCAACTACTCTCCTAGCTAGTTTTTCCTGCCAAGGTTGAGCGAATTGAATTATTGATAATGGATCTTCCATGCTAATAACTTAGCATGCCTACTACATATTTTCCACCAAATTTGGCTATTTCAAGGGGACTCCTTGCCATCTTTGATCTGATGAGATAGGCGTTTTCAAGGGGACTCCTTGAAAAATGGGGAGGTATAAATAGGGGGGTTGAGATTAACTGGGTAATAGCTTCTTTATAAGTTGCATCTCGAGAAAGTTTTTTGATTTCATATCAAGATATTGGTTATACTCTTCTCTGGTAAAGCCAGATTTTCTTAGGAATAAATCTTGATCTATTATGCTTGAGATTGGGTGGGTGGTATTTAGGCTGCTATATGAGTATTTTTTGTAGTATTCAGTATCATTGGGTACGAGTTCATTTGAGTTGAGTTGAACATAAGCAGCTGTATTTATTAGATCCAGTTCAGAACTAATTAGTCTTGATTTGTATTGACTCTGGAAAAGGTGGCCGACAAGATTGTGATCAGTATTGATTAGGTGTGTAAATTTTTGATTTAATCTTTGCATAAGTTTTGGTATCGAACTTGATTCTTTAGCATAAATAACGAGGTGGTAATGGTTTGGCATTAAGGTAAATGCAATAAGGTAAATATCTTGACTAAAATCTTGAGTGACCAATCTAGGTTGGGAAAAAATCTTTAGGCTATTAGCGACCCTGGGTTTTGGGGTCAATAGAAAAAGTAAGATTGACATAAACTTCCCATATTCTTCTGCACTAAAGAATATCGGCAATTTTCTATTTCCACGGCAATATATGTGAAAATATGAGTCCGAGCATGTAGTTCTAATCGTATTAGGACTAGGCATGAGTTTATATATTAAAAATAATTTGAATAAATAGTAGTTGTGAATATTGTAGATCAACTGTATAGACAATGGCAAGCAAAACCACTTTGGTTTTTGGCTATTTCAGGGGGACTCCTTGCCATCTTTGATCTGATGGGATAGGCGTTTTCAAGGGGACTCCTTGAAAATGTGTGGGGACTAGGGGTGGTGGTACTTTTTGGGATTTTTGATATAATGAGGTCTATGCGGGTGTAGCTCAGTTGTTTAGAGCGCATCCTTGCCAAGGATGAGGCCCCGGGTTAGAGTCCCGGTACCCGCACCAATATTTTAAAGGAAACTTACCTCTATAAAACGCTGACAAAATCGGCGTTTTTAGTTTAACCCAAAAGAGGGTTCTA
>JAGOAT010000014.1 GCA_017983775.1 Candidatus Saccharibacteria bacterium
GAGTAATGCCGAACACAATCATGGGCTATTAAAATCTAGCCTCTTGCTCTCTGAAATCCGTGTCGATGGGGGTCCCAGTATCAAACGTTATCGACCCCGTGCAAGAGGGATGTCCAATGCAATCAGGCGACCCACTTCTCATCTTCTGATCAACCTATCTATGCCTACTGTCAAGAAACCAAAGACAACCAAGCAATCAGCGGAGGTTAAGAATGTCTAGAAAAATCAACCCTACTAGTTTTCGTTTGACTGTTAATAAGAAATGGCAAAGTCGTTGGTATAGTGATCAAGACTACCGAGAGAAGCTAACAGGAGATATTCTCCTGAGAAAAGCTCTTGATGACTACTTCACTCCAAGACATGCTATCGCTAAGATTATCTTTGAAAGAACTGCCAAGAATACTACAGTGACAGTTTTTACGGCCAGACCAGGAGTAGTGATTGGCAAGGGTGGCTCAAATCTAGAAGAGGTAAAACAAATTATTGCCAGAATCATTAAGGGTAATGTCAAGATTAATGTAGAGGAAGTTAAGAATCCTGAACTAGATGCTGAATTGATTGCTCAGAATGTTGCCCAACAATTAGAGAAAAGAATTCCCTTTAGGCGAGCTATGAAGGGTGCTGTTGAGAGTGCTACGAGATTGGGTGCCAAAGGAGCAAAGGTGATGGTAGCAGGTAGGTTAAATGGTGCAGACATGGCAAGAACAGAACAGTATTCTCTAGGTAGTATTCCTTTGCATACCTTACGTGCCAATATTGATTTTGCAAAATCTGAAGCTGATACTACTTACGGAGTAATTGGTATAAAAGTTTGGGTTTATAGGAGATAATGAGATGTTGACACCAAAGAAAACCAAGTATCGAAAAGTATTCAAAGGTAAGAATCGAGGAGTTGCCAAGCGAGGCTCTAAGATTAGTTTTGGCCAGTATGCTTTAAAGAGCATGGACCATGAAAGGATCACATCTAGACAGATTGAAGCTGCTCGTAGGGCAATGACTCGCTATATGAAGCGTGGTGGTAAGGTTTGGATTAGAATTTTTCCAGATATTGCTGTAACCAAGAAGCCAGCAGAAGTACGAATGGGCTCAGGAAAGGGTTCTTTGGCTCATTATGTTGCAAGGGTTCAACCTGGAAGAATTCTATTTGAATTAGATGGAGTAGACCTAGAAACTGCTAAAGAAGCAATGCGCTTGGCAGCTCATAAATTGCCAATAAAAACTAAATTTATAGTAAAGCAATAGGAATAATATGGCAGATTTAAAGAAAATTAGAGAAATGAAAGAATCAGAACTTGATAGAAGGTTGATTCAGCTATCAAAAGAGATTAACTCAGCAAGAATTGATATCAAAATGGGTAAGCTAAACAACGTTGCTTCTTTGAGGAGTATGAGAAAAGAGTTGGCGCAGTTAAAAACGATTATTAGAGAACGGAGACAAGCCAAATGAAAAAGCTAATAGGTAAAGTAGTGGGTGTGATTGATCAGAGGAGCGTAAAACTTGAGATTGCTACAACCAAACGTCATCCAATGTATAAGAAACGATTTACCACTACTAAGAATTTTATTGTAGACTTTAGGGATTTGGATCTTCAGGTAGGTGATTACGTGGTATTTGCAGATTGTTCACCTGTTAGCCGCCTAAAGAGACATCGGGTACTTGAAAAGCTTGCCAAAAAGGAGCAACAATGATTCAACAACAAACCAGACTAACAGTTGCTGATAATACTGGAGCAAAACAACTGATGTGTATTAAGGTGATTGGTGGATCTAGAAAGCGTTATGCCAGGATAGGTGAAGTTTTTATTGCTAGTGTCAAAGAGGCTACACCAAAGGGTGTAGTTAAGAAGAAACAAGTCGTCAGAGCAGTTTTAGTTAGGAGCAAAAAAGAATTTAGTAGAGCAGATGGAAGTACGCTGAGATTTGATGAAAATGCGGCAGTGATTATTGATAAAGCGAATAACCCATTGGGCACTCGCGTTTTTGGACCCGTAGCTAGAGAATTAAGAGAGAAGGGTTATAGTAAGTTAATCTCTCTAAGTCCGGAGGTATTATAATGAAACTCAAGCTGGATGATAAGGTTATGGTAATTAGTGGCAGAGACAAAGGTAAGATCGGTAAGATTACTAGGATTTTACCTAAGACGGGTAAGATTGTGATTGAAGGCATTAATCAGGCAAAGAAACATCAAAAAGCCCAGGGTAAACTAAAGGCAGGATTAGTTGATATCAATATCCCACTTGATCCTAGTAAGGTTATGGCGATTGATCCCAAAACCAGTCGTGTATCAAGAATTGGCTATAAAGTAATGGAAGGTAAGAAAACTCGAGTCTTTGTTGTCAGTCGGTTTACCAATGCCAAGGCCAAATCTGTTAAAAAGGCTGAAATTAAGCCTAATAAGACTAAGGAGATACAATGAGCAAAATAGCTTTGCAGGACAGTTATTCAAAAGCTAGAGAGCAACTTCGTCAAGATTTGGGTTATAATTCAATCATGGCTGTGCCTAGAATAAGGAAGATTGTTGTGAGTAGTGGGGTCGGTAAGGCTAATGTTGATAAACGCTACCTTCAGGATGTGGAGTCGATTATCGCTATTATCACTGCCCAAAAACCTGTTGTCACTATTGCCAAAAAAAGTATTTCAAATTTTAAACTTCGCAAGGGTATGAAAGTCGGAAGTAAGGTGACATTAAGGGGAGATAAGATGTTCTGGTTTTTAGAAAGACTAATCGACATTGTTCTTCCTAGAATTAGAGATTTCCATGGTCTAAATTATAAGTCTTTTGATGCACAAGGAAATTATAATCTTGGATTTAGAGAGCATACTATTTTTCCTGAGATTGATATTGATAAATACACTCAGCAATATGGTCTGCAGGTAACAATTGTCTTTGATAGTATCAATAGTCCCGATAGTGAAGCTTTGCTCAGAGGGATTGGGATGCCCCTAAGGAAGAGAGGTAAAAATGGCTAAGAAATCAATGATTGCTCGTGATAAGAAGCGAGCTAGGGTTGTTAAGAAGTATGCTAAATTGCGAGCTGAACTTAAGGCAAGCCATGATTATAATGGTTTGGCGAGTTTACCTCGTAATGCTAATCCGATTAGAGTTAGAAATCGTTGTAGCGTGACAGGTCGACCACGTGGATATATTAGAAAATTTGGCCTGAGTAGAATTACCTTTAGGGAATACGCTTCAAAGGGTCAGGTTCCTGGAATAACCAAATCAAGTTGGTAAAGGAGAGATATGAGTAGTGATACAATAGCAGATTTTTTAACAAGGATTAGGAATGCCTCTAGGGCTAAACATACTAGCTTGGTTGTTCCATATTCTAAGGTTAAGTATCGAATAGCAAAGATTTTAGTCAACAATGGATACTTGGTTTCTGCTACGCAGATTCAGTCTAAGCCATATGATCTGATTGAGTTAGAGTTACCTCAGATTTCAGATAGAGTTTTGAGTTTGAAACGAGTTAGTAAGCCTGGTAGAAGGATTTATGTCAATGCTGGCGAGATCCCTGTGGTTTTAGGCGGGCAAGGAATTGCAATTGTTTCAACATCAAGAGGGATGATGACTGGCTATGAAGCTTATAGTAAAGGTATTGGTGGTGAATTAATTTGTGAGGTTTGGTAATGAGTAGAATAGGCAATCGTCCAGTTACAATAGCAGAAGGCATAGAGGTCAAGATTGAAAACGATCAGATAGTCGTATCAACAGGCTCTAAACAACTTAGTCAAATAATATTTCCTGGTCTAGAAGTTAGAGTGGAAGATGGAAAGATCTTAGTCGCTGATAAAGTTGGTACATTGGATTCTCGTGCCAAGCATGGATTGCTTAGAACTTTAATTGACAATATGATCATTGGCCTAAGTAAGGGATTCAAGAAAGAACTTAAGGTGGTTGGAGTTGGCTATAAGGCTAGTATTAGTGGTACCAAGTTGACCCTTAATCTTGGCTATTCTCATCCGATAGAATACCAGGCTCCTGAAGGGATTATTATAGATGTCAATGCAGATACCATTACTGTTTCAGGGGACCAGAAGCAATTAGTTGGACAAGTGGCTAGTGAAATTAGAAGGTTTAGATCACCGGAGCCATATAAGGGTAAGGGTATACGTTATAGTGATGAGAAGATAGTTCTTAAGCCAGGTAAGACAGGAAAGGCATAAAATGAATGAATTAGTAAATAAGCGCAAGACTAGCCAGGCCAGGTCAACTAGGGTTCGTCATAAGCTAAGAAGTGTTTCAAATCGACCAAGACTTAGTATTAATATTAGTAACCGTAGGTTTAGTGCGCAGTTAATTGATGATAATTCTTCAAAAACAATTTGTGGCTATACAGCCAAGATCAGTTCAAGCTTGGGTGAACAGGCTATAGAAGTAGGTCGAGAACTCGGTAAGTTGGCTGTTTCGAATAAGGTTCAAGCAGTAGCTCTTGATCGAGGTAGCAGGGCTTATGGTAGAAGAATAGATAATTTTGCAAAAGCAGCTAGAGAAGCTGGGTTGGAGTTTTAAATGAATCGAGATAGAGAGAAATTGCCATTCGAACACTTGTTGGCACTTGATCGTGTGACTAGGGTGGTGAAAGGTGGTAGAAGATTTCGTTTTAGAGCAACTATGATAGTAGGTGACAAAGAAGGTAAAGTTGGTATTGGTATTGCCAAGGCTGGAGATGTTGTGACAGCAATTATTAAAGCAACTGAACGTGCCGAGAGATCAATGCAAGGAGTAGTTGTAGCAGGTAATACGATCTCTCATCAGGTTCTTGGGGTCAAGGATGGATCTAGGGTTTTACTGAAGCCAGCTAGCCCAGGTACCGGACTAATTGCTGGAGGTACAGTTCGAGTGATCCTTGAAGCGGCCGGAGTAAAGGATATCTTAGCTAAATCACTTGGCTCAAATAACAAGATTAATAATGCTTATGCTACTATTAATGCGCTCAATAGTCAGCGAGTGATTACCAAGAAAAATGCAGTTAGGAAGAAACAAATTGATCAGTATCTTAAAGAGCAAGCCGTTCCAGATGCTAATCCAGAGGGTTTTACTAAGCAAGGAGAAGATAAATGATAGAGCTAAATAACCTTAGTAAAATCTCAAGAAACAGAAAGCGTAAAGGTAGGGGAATTTCGGCAAACCAAGGCAAGACTGCTGGAAGGGGTACCAAGGGTCAAAAGTCTAGGACTGGATTTAGTACAAAACCAGGCTTTGAGGGTGGTCAAACCAAGCTAATCATGCGTTTACCCAAGAATAGAGGGTTTAATAAGTTTGACCCTAATCGTGTTCGAGCTATAAATATTAGAGATATTGAGAGACTAGGTCTTACCAAAGTTGGTCCTAGTGAAATGGTCAAGGCTGGAGTTATTCGATCAGAAGATCAGACTATCAAAGTAATAGGTCAGCTTGCTTCCAGTACTAAAATAGATATCGTATTGGATCAAGTCTCCAAGGGTGCAGTCAAGTCAATCAAAGAAGCTGGAGGAAGTGTCAAACTTAGAAATGAAAATAGTTGATATTCGCCAAATCTTTGCCAATAAGGATCTGAGAAATCGGATCGGTTTTATATTTTTGGTAGCGGTTATCTATACTTTCTTAGCTCACGTTCCTATCCCGATTGCCGAGCCAGTAATTCTCAAGGATTTTTTACGTAATACACTGGAAGGAGATAATTTTTTAGGATTAGCAAATTTATTCAACGGTGGAGCAATTAGTAATTTCTCAATCACGATTATTGGCTTATCACCCTATATTACTGCCTCAATAATAATTCAACTTCTGACCCAAGTTTTGCCCCAATTGCAACAATTGAGCGAAGAAGGCCAGAGGGGGCAAGAAAGGATTAATTATTATACTAGATTATTTACCCTACCTGTAGCGGTTGTCCAGGCAGTTGGTACGGTATTTTTGATTCGTCAGACAGCAGTTAGCACTGGAAACTTAGATTTTTTGGCTGGAGCTCAACTTAGTAATTGGGTGTTAATAATCTCCACCATTGTGGCTGGTAGTATGATTTTAATGTGGCTTGGAGAGCTGATTACTGAAAAAGGTATAGGTAATGGTATATCAGTTTTGATCTTTTTTAGTATCGTTGCTGGATTACCACAGTTGATTGCCGGAAACTTTACTGTTAGTGTGACTGGAGATTCGGGTGTATTCACTGGGATAATACTGGTAATTACTGCAATTTTAACTACCGCTTTTGTAGTCCTTATTACGGAAGCTCAGAGAAATATTCCAATATCATATGCTAAGCGGGCTAGTATTAGCCAAGCTACTATTAATAATTATTTACCAATTCGCTTATTGACTTCTGGTGTTATCCCAATCATTTTTGCTTTGGCCTTACTTTCATTGCCGGCTTTTCTAGGTAGACTTTTACAGGAAGCATCAAGTAGTTGGATTGTTGACTTGGCTAATTGGCTACAAGTTCACTATGATAGTAATAATTGGTTTTACAATCTTAACTATTTTATATTGATTATGGGATTTAGTTATTTTTATACCTTCATCATATTCAAGCCTGATCAAATTGCCGAGAACTTACAGAAGCAATCAGGGTTTGTTCCTGGGATTCGTCCGGGGGATGAGACGGTTAGCTACATCAAGACAAGGCTCAAGCGACTGACAATTATTGGGGCTTTGGCCTTGGCAGCAATTTCATTATTACCTTATTTTCTATCAATGACTTTAAATATTAGTCAAAATCTGACACTTAGTGGAACTAGTCTGGTCATTATAGTTGCGGTAGTTGTTGAAACCTATAAGCAGATTGAAGCAAAATTGATTACAGCAAATTATGATAAATTCTAGTCTTTACAAAATGTTAATAACCTGTATAATAGATCGGGTATATGTCTAAAGCTAAGACGGATTTAATCGAGCTAGATGCTAAGGTTGTTGAGGTCTTGCCGAATGGGCTGTATATAGTAGAAGTTGATCAGGGTCATAGGATTAAAGCTCATGTTTCTGGAAAGATGAGAATTAACTGGATCAGGATTCAGCAAGGAGATCGAGTTAAGATAGAGCTTAGCACTTATGATCTAGAAAAAGGTAGAATAACTTATAGGTATAGGTAAGAATATGAAGGTTAGAGCTAGTGTTAAACCAATGTGTCAAAACTGCAAAGTAATTCGCAGGAAAGGTGTGGTTAGAGTAATTTGTCAGAAGAATAGTAAGCATAAGCAAAGGCAAGGTTAAATAATGGCAAGAATTGCTGGAGTTAATATCCCAAAAGATAAACGAGTAGTGATTTCCTTGACTTATATCTATGGTATAGGTCGATCACAGTCTGAAAAATTGCTTGATCAGTTGAAAATATCTGAGGATGTTCGAGTCAAAGACCTGACAGATGCCCAGGTAGCTGATATTCGCAAATATATTGAAGACAATTTGACTGTAGAAGCAGACTTGAGTCGAAAAGTTACACTAGATATCAAGCGCCTCAAGGAAATTAAATCATATCGCGGAATGAGACATCGATTAAGGTTACCAGCTAGGGGTCAACGCACAAAGACAAATTCTAGGACTAAGCGTGGTAAGCGGATTACTGTAGGGAGTGGTCGAAATAAAGCACCCGCAAAGACATAGGTTGATTTGGATTAAGCAATGATAATTAATGAGGTAAGAGGAAAGAATTAGCAAATGGTAAAAACAGTCAAGAAGTCAAAGAAGAAAGTTAAGAAGAAGTTGGCGAAAGCTCAACTTCATATATTTGCTACCTTTAATAATACAATTATTAGTGCTACTGACCTAGATGGTAATACTTTGAGTTGGGCTAGTGCTGGGTCTGTTGGGTTTAAGGGTTCTAGGAAATCTACTCCTTATGCTGCCCAGGTAGCAAGTGAGAGGGTGATTGATGGTTGTAAGGATTATGGGATTGTAGAAATGGAAGTAATCATTAAGGGAGTAGGGTCTGGTAGAGATGCTGCAGTTAGGGCTCTGACTAATTCTAAAATCTCTGTCGAAAGTATCAAGGATATTACGGGTGTTCCCCATAATGGCTGTAGGCCTCGAAAGGCTAGGAGAGTTTAGTATGGCAAGGTTTAGAGGCTCTATTACTAAGCAATCACGTCGAGAACGCTTTAGTTTGCACCCAAAAGCAGATAAAGCATTAGTTAAAAGAAATTATGCCCCTGGTATGCATGGTAGAAGGTTTGGATCCAAGCCTAGCAACTTTTCTATTCAATTGCGTGAGAAACAAAAAGTCAAAAGACTTTATGGTGTATTAGAAAAGCAATTTAGACGTTATGTTAAAAAGGCGATCAATTCAGATGGTATTTCAGGTGATAATTTGCTAATTTTGCTTGAGATTAGGCTTGATAATCTTTGCTATCGAGCTGGACTAGCATCTTCCCGTCAGGGAGCTAGGCAGTTAGTCAATCACGGTCATATAGTCGTTAATGGTAAAAAGGTTAATATTCCTTCTTATCAAGTCAAAGTTGGTGACAAGGTGACAATAAAATCAGAGTCAGTAGATAAGCAGTACTTCAAGTTACTCAGGGAGGGCAAGAAAGAGAAGCAAGATAATAGCCATAGTTGGCTTAAGATTAAGCCCAAAGACTTAGCAATTGAAGTTATTTCTTGGCCAATGCGTGATGAATTGGATAAAGATATCAATGAACAATTAATAATAGAATATTATTCAAGATAAGGAGATCATAGATGACTACAAAATCAATATTACCCCAATTAACAATTACTGAGTCTGATGATCCTAGTCAAGCAGAGTTTTTGATTGAGCCCTTAGCGCCTGGGTTCGGTACGACTATTGGAAATTCTTTAAGAAGAGTATTGCTTTCAAGCTTGAGTGGAGCTGCCGTTACAAGCGTTAAGATCAAGGGTGCTGATCATGAGTTTTCAACTCTTAGTGGGGTTAAGGAAGATGTTATTTCAATCTTGCTCAATATCAAATTATTACGAATTGATTATCAGGGTGATGCTCCCTTGAAATTTATCCTGAAAAAGACTGGTCAAGGTCAAGTAAAGGCTGGAGATATCAAAACAAGCAATGATGCCAAGATCATTAACCCCGAATTGGTGATTGCTACCCTAGATGGGGCTAAGACTCAATTTGAGATGGAGATGGTTGTCGAGACAGGGATTGGATATTATTCTACAGAAGATCATCCAGAGGATGAGCAATTACCAGTCGGCTCAATCTTGGTTGATGCTTTGTTTACACCGATTCGCAAAGTTAACTTCAAAGTTGAAAATACTAGAGTAGGTCAAAGAACTAACTTTGATAAATTGATTATTAGTATTCAAACCAATCAAACAATCTCAGCAGAGCAGGCTTTTAATCAGGCAAATCAGATCTTGATTGGTCAGTATCAAACTATTCTTAGCCCAAAAGCAACAGTTGTCACAGAAGTTGAGAGTATGGAGGTTGGGGTTGAAAATGAAGACGATATCTTGATCACTGAGATTGGGTTTAGCCCCAGAACTGCCAATGCACTAGGCAAAAATCAGATTTTGACCGTAAGCCAACTCAGAAACTTAGATGATAAACAACTTAGTTCTATGAAAGGATTCGGAGCTAAGGCACTAGAAGAAGTTAAATTGAAGATAAGCGAGTTTTAGTCATGCCGAAACATCATAAGGTCTATAAATTATCTAGGGATAGTCAAGCTAGGAAAGCTTTACTAGGTTCACTTTTACAGGCTTTGATTATAGAGGAATCTATCACTACGACTACCCAGAAAGCCAAGTTTATCAAGCCAGAATTTGATAAGTTGGTGACTCTTGCTAAAAAGTCTAGCTTAAGTTCTAGGCGTAGGGTCTACTCAAGACTTGGTAACCAGGTAATAGTTGATAAGTTTTATCAATATCTTTTGCCAAAACTGCAATCGCGAACCAGTGGCTATACTAGCCTGATCCATTTGACTAACAGAAAAGGAGACAATGCTCAAATGGCTAAGATTATGATTATTTTTGATCAAGCACAGAAGTCAGTAGGTGATCAATCTGATCAAAGTCCTGATAGCACTTCAGATAAATCTACAAAGAAGGCAGATAATAAGTCTCAAGTAAAAAAAGAAGGGAATAAGTCATGAGAACTACCACTAGTCACCTCAAGCCAAAGGATAGACCCGAGCCTAGCTGGTATTTAATCGATGCTGGTCAAGCACCATTAGGTCGCCTAGCAAGCAAGGTCGCAATGATTTTAATGGGCAAAGACCAGCCAAATTATTCTGCTTGGCACAATACTGGGGATAAAGTAATTGTCATCAACGCCCAAGATTTGGTAGTGACCGGCAATAAATTAACTGATAAGATTTATTACCGTCATAGTGGATTTCCAGGTGGTATCAAGCAAGCTAGATTGGAGGAATTTGTTGGGAAGTCTCCAGAACAAGTTATTATAATGGCTGTCAGGGGTATGCTTCCAAAAAATAAGCTTGCCAAGACACAGCTAGAGAACCTTTACGTTTATGCTGATGCTAGCCACCCACATAGTGGACAACAACCCTTGGCTATTAATATTGGAGAGAAGAAATGACAAAAGATAATTATTACTATTCATTAGGGAGACGCAAGACTGCATCTGCTACTGCTAGAGTATATAATGGTACTGGCAAGATTACTATCAACGGTCAGGAATTAGGTCAATTCTTTAATAATTTTCAGCTTGAATATATTGTCTACCAACCATTAAAGCTAATCTCCAAGGGGGATAGTCTGGATGTTACTGTCAAGGTTCAAGGAGGTGGCAGTCGTGGTCAAGCTGAGGCAATCCGTTTAGCAATTTCTAAGTCTCTGGTCATTATGAGTGAAGATTTTAAGGGTGCTTTGAAGAAAGCTGGATTTCTCAGTCGAGATCCTAGGACTAAGGAGCGTAAGAAACCAGGCCTTAGAAAAGCCAGAAGAGCACCTCAATTCTCCAAGCGTTAGGGTAGCTTGAATAATAATTTGGATCAGATTGAAGGAGTTTAATATTCCATTGTTCTATAATTGTGATTTTGTAAAAATTATACAGGTACCGTATTGCTATGAGAGACAGTCTTTCGGGTTTAGCATGTTATAATACAAAAATGAACGATGAAGCAAGCAGATTTCAGACCTTAATTAATAGTTTGGGTGATGCAGTATTTAGTGTTGATAAGCATGGTAAAATTGAGTTTTATAATGCTGCGGCACTCGATATCATTGATACCCACCACGATCCAATCGGACAAAGTTTACAGGAATTGGTCTATCTATCGGATCAGAAAGCAGGTGATAATTTATTGAAATCAATGCTTGGTCAGCATCAGTTTATGTATCGTGATGATTTGATTATTATTCGAGGCAACACAGAGTTGGCAGTCAGCCTTCAGGTTAATCCTGTTTCAAGAACTGATAAAAAAGCTGGTTCTGTAGTAATGATTCGTGACATTAGTCTTCAGAAGTCTCTAGAGAGACAAAAGGATGAATTTATTTCAATTATTTCTCATGAATTGCGTACCCCATTGGCAATAGTGGAAGCAAATCTTTCTACGGCTATTATGCCAGGATTTGCTCAGATTGAACCAAAGGCAGTAGAGCTACTTGAAAGCGCCCAGGTAAATCTTAAGTTTTTAAGTAACCTTCTTAATGATTTGACAGATTTGGCCCATGCTGAGAAGAGCGTTGTTGATATTGAAGTCTCCCAGCTTAATGTTCAGGAACTTTTTGATACTCTTTATTTAGATTTTGCTAGTAAATTCGAAAATGTTGGGCTTGAATTAAGATTGAAGATTTCAAGTGATCTGGATAATAAAATCATTTTAACTAGTCGCCAAAGAGTGCAAGAGGTGCTGGTAAACTTTTTGACCAATGCCATTAAGTATGGAGTCCAGGGTAAAAAGAAACTAGTTGTACTTTCTGCTGAATACGGTTCGGATTTAGATCCATCAGGATTAAGCTTTTTTGTTGAAGATTTTGGTCTGGGGATTTCGGTGCAAGATCAAGAGCAGTTGTTTACTAGATTTTTCAGAACAAATAATCATGCAGTTAGCTCGATTGTTGGAACTGGGATGGGATTATATATATCTAAGACGCAAGCAACTAGGTTGGGTGGGACAATTTCTTTGGTTAGCCATTTAGATCAAGGGTCAAAATTCGGACTTCATCTGCCAGCAAAGCTTAAACAGAGACCAGTATTAGCTGGACTAGATTGATCCTCTTTAATTGTATTCAGCACTAGCCGTAGCTCCAAAGTGCTCTGAAGGTAGCACCCTGAGCCGACTGATGCCAACAATATTTTGATAAGGTAAAAGTCCCCAAGACCTAGAGTCATAGCTCCCATTTGGTGAACGATTATCCCCAATCACAAAGAAATTATCATCAGTAATCTGAACATCTTGATCTCCGAGTGTAACTTGATCTTGATCTATGTAGTATTCATCTAGCGTAAACCCATCTGGATTTTGCTGATTATAGATAGTTATTTTACCTTGGCTAATCACTAATCTTTCACCAGGCAGACCAATGACACGCTTGATAAAGTAACGTCCTGGGTTAGATGGGAATTTTAGAACTACTATATCACCTCGCTTGATTCCGTAACCCTCCATTCCTAGGTGATTTGCCAATTTGGCAAGGTTAATTTCAGCCTTAGTAATGATTAAATAGTCACCTTCAGAAATATTCGGTTCCATGCTATGACCACTGACGCTAAAAGGTTGAAATACGAAAAGATGCACCAGGACCAATAAGCCAATAGGCATGACAAAATTCTTGAAAAAACCTTTTGTCAAGGATTTGATCGAAGACTTCTTAGCTTGGGTCGGTTTACTTAGATCAATTTTGGCTACTACTGGTCTGTTGGCATGAGTACTACTCGGCTTTTTTTCTAAATCCATATAGATATTCTATCACAATTTTGATACAATCTCGTTTATGGTTAATAAACCCCAAAAGTCTTCTAGATCAAATCCTAATCTGTTGAAACCCATTAATCCAAAATCAAAAGTCACCGATGTCAAGAAAATTCGTCCAAGGAGCAGAAATCAGAGTCAAAAAAGAGATGCTTTAGATAATCAATCAGTCAGGACGACAGTCGACAGAAAACCTCGTCAGGCATTAAATCCTAGTCAGGAGATCTTATATGACAATACCAAGCATAGTTCATGGTATGGTAGACTACCAAGGTTGAAATTTGGTTTAAGGATGGTCTCATTAATTATAGCTATACCGATTATATTGTTCGGATTCAAGTTAGCCTATAGCTTGAATGCTGCTGTTGAAAAAAGTACTGGCTCCAATATATTTTCGATTGTTGATTTTGGCACTAAGCTCAAAGGGGAAGATAGTGGTAGGGTTAATATTTTATTGGTGGGTATTGGTAATAATGATCATGAGGCCGGTGACTTAGCGGACACAGTGATCATAGCTAGTCTGGATACGAGAAATAATCAAGTTGCAATGATCTCCTTGCCTAGAGATCTGTTGGTCGATATCCCGGGTTATGGTACTAATAGGATCAATGCAGCCCATTCGCTTGGGGAGGATCAAGATGGTAGGGGTATGCCTCTACTGATAGAAACCATAGAGAGTAATTTCAAGATGGAAATAGATTATTATATCAGGAGTAATTTCGATGGATTAATTCAGGCTGTGGATGTAGTTGGGGGTATTACGGTAGACAATCCTGAATCAATCAATGACTATAGCTATCCTTGTGATTATAATCCATCGCTTGAGTGTGGGTATTTTTTGACAGAGGGACAACATCAATTAGATGGGACAGAAGCTCTCAAGTATTCGCGTTCACGCAAAGGTAGTGCGGCTGGAGATTATTCACGAGCTGGGCGTCAGCAAGAAGTGTTGATAGCAATCAAGGATAAGGCATTAAGTATTGATACTCTATTAAACGTTAATAAGATGACAGAACTGATTGATCTAGCTGGGGACAATGTTAAGACAGATTTTGATTTGTCGGAGATTAAACGGGTTGTTGACTTAGTAAAAGGTGTTAATGATAGCAAGATTATCAATGAAGTGATTAGTACTGAAAATTTTCTAGAGCAGGTTTCTGGTAGCTCACTTGGATCAGTGGTTAGGCCAATTGATAATGATTACCAAGCAATTGCAGATCATATAGCAAGTATCTTTGTACTTGATCAAATCAAGAGTGAAAATGCTAAAGTATCGATTTATAATGCAAGCGGTGTAGCTGGTAGAGCAAATAACTTGGCAATTCAATTGGAATATCTGGGGCTTAGGGTGATTGAAATTGATAATGCGCCATCTATTCAGCCTAATACTAGCGTGGAATATTACACGGATGGCCTAGTAGATACAGTGGGTTATCTTGACCAAAAGTTAGGTGTCGATGCAGAGTTGAGTATTCCAGATAATGATCAGCTTTATAATATTAAGATTGTCATAGGTCAGGATTATTATGATTATCAAGACTGATGACAATATAGCTAGACTGGTCGGGCTAGTTAAGGTATTGATTGTTGCTACTTCGCTAGTCTTAATTGGACACAGTTTTTGGCCAACTTTAATAGTATTTGTATTAATTGATTTATTTGGTAACTTCCTGGTACTTCGTTGGACTAGTAGTGTCCGGAAGTTGACCAAATATCTTTACTACCTAGTTCCATTAATGCTTTTTAGTTTGTTATTTTATTTTAATATTGGTTGGTTCCTATTGCCAAGTTTCCCAAAGCTCCTACCTGTTATTGCAGGTTATTTTGTGACCCAGAGTGTCGTATTGCCAAAATATATCCGAGATGAGTCAAGTGCGAATTGGTTTAATGCAATGATATTAATGGCTATCAATTTTTTGATTCTAGTATCAACTAAGCCCCAGTTTGGTCTATCGCAAGAACTAGCTGTTATATTAGCTCTACTAGTTCTGTTTATAACAAATTTGTTTGGTCAACTTTACTTGAGGGGTAGTCTTAGCTGGTCTAGTATGGTCAACTTGGTGATTTGGGTTGAGCTAGTGGCAATTGGTCAAGTCTGGAGGGTATTTTATCAATTACCTCTGGGTATTGCAGTTAGTCAGATAGCAATTTTGGCTGGACTCTTGATGATTATTAAAAGAAATCTCTACTCCAGAGGTATTACCGATTGGCAAACTATTCTTCCTGCTCTGACTTTCATCTTAATTATTGCGGTTACAAGGATCAGTAATAGTGTATAATTAACACTATGATTGATTTTAAAATTATCAGAGAAAATCCAGATTTGGTCAAGGATTCTATTAGGCGAAGAGGTCTTAAAGTAGACATCGATCGTTTATTGGATCTTGATCAGGAATGGCGCAATTTAAAGTCCGAGTTGGATCAATTACGGAGCTTTAAGCTTCAGGGCAGGCCAACACAGCAAGAGTTGGTAGATATGCAGGTCCTGAAAACAAAAAGGAAGCAAATAGAACAAAGACTAGCCTTGATTGAATCAGAGAGAAAGGAGCTATGGAAAGAGGTACCAAACCTAATTGCTGAGAACACTCCCGATGGGGCAGAGGATAAGAATCAAGTGATCAAGCAATCTGCAGTGATGACTCAGCCAAATAAGAGTCAAGCGGAGTTGATAGACCTGGAAGTTTGGATGGAACAGCAGGGTCTAGTAGATTTTGAACGAGGAGCTAAGGTGTCTGGGGCAAAATTTTACTACCAAGATACTAGAATGGTTAAACTCTGGAGGGCGGTTAGTTCACTTGCAATTGAAGTCTTGGAAGATAAGGGGTTTGCATTATTGACGGTTCCTCATATGGTGCGTGAGGTTGTAGCTGAAGGTACTGGATTTTTGCCCAAGGGTCAAGAAGAGCAGAATTATCGAATTATTGATCAGGGGTTAGTGATGATTGCTACTGCTGAGATTCCTTTGACTGGATATCATATGGATGAGACCTTGAATTTGGATCAACCTAGACTATATGCAGGTCTTAGCCCATGTTATCGACTAGAAGCTGGAGCCTATGGAAAGTATAGTAAGGGCTTATATCGGGTTCATCAGTTTGAAAAACTTGAGATGTACGGATACTGTAAGCCTGATCAAGCAGAGTCTGTCCATCAAAAGATTCTAGCGATTGAGGAAGAGATTGCAGAGCTTTTGGAGCTACCATATCAAGTTGTTCTGAATGCTACTATGGATTTGGGTGCTCCTGCGTATAAGAAATATGATCTTGAGTACTATGATCCAGATAGTCAGACTTATCGAGAATTAACTAGTTGCTCAAATTGCACAGATTATCAAGCCCGTAAGCTCAATATCCGATTTGATGATCAGGGTAGTTTAGAATTTGCCTATACACTGAATGGTACAGCAGTCACTTCATCAAGAACAATTCTGGCTATCTTGGCAAACCATCGAAATCAATCTGGTCAGGTTATATTACCCAAGGCTTTAGTAAAATATTATGGTAAGGAGGAATTATGATAAATTTACAAGTTGGTTATCGTGGTTTTGAGCCAGATCAAAAGCTAAAAGATTATTTAGTCAAAAAATTCCAAAAGCTTGCAAAATACTTACCCAATGGACATAAATCAGATCTCATAATGGTTGAATTAACTGAGAGTCCAGCTGCCAAGTCAGATAATCATTACCATTGTCATGCCAGGTTGCATTTACCAAATCAAGATATTGAGGCCAATGCTAAGGCTCTTAATCCTCATGGCTCAATTGATCTTTGTGTTGAAAAGATCAAAAACAACATCGTCAAGTACAAAGATAAGCATTCTCCAACGGTAGCTAGACGTAGATTACGCTCAGGAGTCAAGCGGTTATTTGGAAGATAGAAGTTATGAGGAATATTTTTGCTAAGCTATTCGGCGATAATCAAGGTGTGATTAAATCTTTGCAGCCAACTCTTGAAAAAATAGATCAGTATTATCATGATTTGTCCAAGTTGAGCGATACTGATCTGAAGGCTCAGACCGATTTACTCAAGCAAAAGCTTGCAGGCACTAGCCTAGATCAGATCTTGCCTGAGGCCTTTGCCACAGTTCAAGTTGCCTCGGAAAGATGGCTGGGGATGAAGCATTATCCAGTACAGTTAATTGGAGGGATTATTTTGCACCGTGGTCAAGTAGCTGAGATGAAGACAGGGGAAGGTAAAACCTTGGTAGCAACTTTGCCAATTTATCTTAATGCCCTGACGGGTAAAGGCGTACATCTAGTGACAGTCAATGATTATCTAGCCAGGAGAGATGCTGGCTGGATGGCGGCAATATATCATAATCTTGGTCTGTCAGTTTCGGTGATTATCTCTCAGCAAAGTTTTATTTATGATCCAGAGTATCAATCTGACCAAGAATTAGTAGATCCAAGGCTAGCTCATTTGAGGCCTGTAACACGGCAGCAAGCTTATCGGGCAGACATTACCTATGGTATTAACAATGAGTTCGGATTTGATTATTTGAGAGATAATATGGTTGCTGAAGAAAGTCAAATCAGCCAGCGAGGACACAATTTTGCAATTATTGATGAGGTCGACTCAATATTGATCGATGAAGCCAGAACTCCCTTGATTATCTCTCAGCCTAGTCAAAAGGCCGACCAGAAGCTTAGTAGTTTTGCGAAGTTTGTCAGGGTATTGAAGCCAGAAATAGACTATAAACATGATGAGAAGCTTAAGACTGCCACCTTGACTAGTGATGGTATGAGTAAGCTTGAGGGCTTTTTGGGTGTAGAGAACTTGTACCAACCAGAACTAGTTGGAGATATTCACTTAGTAGAGCAAGCACTGAGGGCAGAGGTCGCTTATAAGAAAGACAAGGATTATGTAGT
The DNA here is from genome assembly GCA_017983775.1 of Candidatus Saccharibacteria bacterium. NCBI lineage: Bacteria > Candidatus Saccharimonadota > Candidatus Saccharimonadota bacterium. The sequence goes on from JAGOAT010000014.1 coordinate 17,696, forward strand.
AGCTTCGGATGGTGAGATTGTAATTGTTGACGAGTTTACGGGTAGAATGTTGGCCGGTAGACGGTTTAGTGAAGGACTACATCAGGCAATTGAGGCCAAAGAGGGTGTCGAGATTCAGAATGGCTCAGATACCCTAGCGACGATTTCTTTTCAGAATTATTTTAGGATGTATGACAAGCTTTCTGGGATGACGGGTACAGCTTTAACCGAAGCTGAAGAATTCGGTAAGATTTATGATCTTGAGGTTGTTGGAATTCCAACCAACCAAGCAATTAGTAGGATTGATCGGACTGACTTGATTTATAAGTCATCTGAAGAGAAGTATCAAGCAATTATTGAGGAGATTAAGCAGCGTCAGGCCAAGGGTCAACCAGTCTTGATTGGGACTAGCTCAATTGAACGAAATGAATTTCTGGCTAGTATGATGGAAGATGCTGGGATTAAGTTTGCCAAGCTCAATGCCAAGAATAATCAGAGTGAAGCATTGATAGTAGCTGAGGCGGGTCAGATTGGGGCTGTAACTTTAGCAACTAATATTGCAGGTAGGGGAACAGACATTGTTTTAAGTGAACAGGCTAAACAATTGGGCGGTTTGTTTGTCTTGGGTACTGAGAGGCATGAGTCCAGAAGAATCGATAATCAGCTCAGAGGACGATCTGGTCGTCAGGGTGATCCTGGTGAATCAAGATTTTTTGTCTCGCTTGAGGATGATTTGATGAGGATATTTGGTGGGGACAAGTTGAAGTCGCTAATGAATACCTTGGGGGCAGAACATGGTCAGGCGATTGAAAATCGGATGATCTCGAAATCTATTGAAAATGCCCAAAAGAAAGTCGAGGGTCACAATTTTGATACTCGTAAGCATTTAGTAGAGTATGATGATATCCTCAATAAACAGCGCGAAATTGTTTATCGTTGGCGCAGGTTTTATCTGGGGATTACTACTGATCGACCAAAACAGGTCAAGGATATCAAGGGACTGCTCGAGTGGTATAGCCAAGAGATTGCTGGTAGTAGTATAGACTATCAGACTCAAAAGTTTGATGCGACTAAGTTTGGTCAGCTACTAAGAGACTTTCTTGGCAAAGATTATCCTGAGTCCAAAGAGATATTCAAACAATCTCTTGCTGGCAAGCTGGCTGAGCAGTTGAGCCAAGAGCATTATCAGGCTCTAGTCGATAAATATACTCAGGAAGTGGTTGATCAGATGGTTGCTCAGCTTTCGATTAGTATCTTGGATCAAGCTTGGATTGATCATCTACGGGCAATCGATCATCTGCGGGATGGGATTGGTCTGAGGGGGTATGGCCAGAGGGATCCCTTGGTAGAGTACAAACAGGAAAGCTTTAGACTGTTTGAACAGTTCTTGATCGGAGTTGAGAGGACTATTGCTAGGACTATTTTTCATGTCCAGATTCGGGGGCATCAAGAATCGGAAATCGAGTCAGCTGAGTCAGGCTCAGATACTGATACTAACAAGCAAACTATTCCCGGCCAGCTCAAAGGCCAAGACCTTTCTAGCCTTTCACGGGCTGAACGCCGCCGACTCAAACGCTCCAGATAATAGATTTATACTTTTGTTCTTTGAGGTTTTGTAGAGCCACTCTTATCATTCTCCAAAATCAGAGGTTTCTTTTGTGTCATCCTCCGAACCCTCCCCTGTCCTGTCATCCTCCGGGGGATCCATCTCTACTGAGATTTAGATAGTGATTTGATGCAAATGCTGGATCTCCGGTCTTGCCCTTCGGGCAACCCGAAGATGATGTAGGGGTATCATTCTCCGATTGTCTGGAAGACAATACAGGGAATCAAGTATCCCTGTATTACTCTAATACCAAACTCAAATACTGGATATCTCGTAAATTCCTGCGGGATTTTGGAATATGACCTGGGAAGGCATTGTCATTTTTCGAAGTTCGACGAGCTTATGGGGGCCATAGATAAAATTACAAACTTACTTGTAAGTCTTGGGTTATTAGTAGACTATATGCTACAATACCCCTTATGAGTAAATCAAAAGACAAGAGTAGTGACCAAAAGCCAAAGTCATTGAAGTATTATTTTCATAAATACTGGAAGCTAGCTTTAATAGTCGTTAGTGCTGGGGTATCTCTGTATATTGTCAATGTTGGCTTGCCAGATTACAAGAAGTCAGAGTGGTATAATAAATTATTTAGTAAGGAGGTTAGTTGCGTGAATCAAGCAGATAATAGTCGAGAAGTAGAGGGAGTGATTATTGAAGATACCTTGGTCTGTGAAGGGGCTAGGGTACTAGAAGAAGGTGATACTGCTAGAGTGCATTATACGGGTACGTTGGTAGATGGAACTAAGTTTGATAGTTCACTAGATAGGGGTCAACCGTTTGATGTGGTTGATGTTGGTAATGCTCCTGTGATCGATGGCTGGAATATTGGGCTCACTGGAATGAGTGAAGGAGGTAAGAGACGATTGACTATACCTGCTGACAAAGCTTATGGTGATCGGGCTACTGGTTCAATACCTGCCAACTCGACCTTGATATTTGATATCGAACTAGTCAAGATCGTCGACTAGACTTATAACAATCTCAACACAAAACTGATCATTTAATTCGTTACTTAAGGGTATAAATCTAGTTCTTTGTTCTTATTACTCGTCTTAAATTGTCCGGTTTTGTTTTGGGATTTGTTATACTTTTGCCTATTGAATATATCAGATAAAGCCTTGACATATTCATGAATATAGTGTATTATATAATTGTTCAATAGACTAAACTTATAGGAGAAGGCAAAATGAGTAGATTTAATTCTGAGAGAGGGGCAGGGGTTGGAAATAGAAGTAGATTCAATAGAGCTACTAGCATATGTGTTGGAGCACTTTTGGGTCTTGCTAGTGCGGGTACTCTTACAGCTGAGGGGCATGAACCTGCTGAATATGAAGGTAAGACGTCTACAGTGACAACTTCACCTGACTTGGATTCATATGCCCCTTCCAGAGAGAAGGCATATCCATCTGGTGATGATTTCCACTCGGAGCAGATAACAATTGGAGATCCCTATCTAGAGAGGTTTAGGGATTGTTTGGATAATTTAGCAAGATTACTCAAGGTTAACTACTCAGATGGGAAATTTGCTTCTCGGGGTCGTTTCTCAGTAAACAATGGTGATCTCCAAACAGATCCATTGGTTGGTCTTGAAGAAGATCTAGTTTTACGTAATCCCGAATTGAGTGCTGGAATAGATGACGGTGTAGAGCGATCGATTGATGATTGCATGATTCGGGCTATTACTAATGGCTACACTCATCTCGAGCTTGATGGTCGAATGGTTACAGTTGCCATCAGATATAATGTTCCAACCGATGATGGTCAGTTTGCAATGGTAATGAAGTTCTATGATGGTCATATTGTGCCTGACCCATCAGTGATGGGTGATGCTAGTAAGGTGACTGATGATGGATCGTTAAAAGAGGTTGTCGTAGGTGATGTGTACTTTATTCAAAATCCAGACGGTAAAGTAAGAGCTGCAGAAGTGTCAGCTATGGCAAAAGGTGGTAGGGTGGAAGTCACTAGTAGCCCCAACTGCAGTGGTAGCAAGCAAGATAAAGTTACTGATGGGCAACCTACAACAACAAGTACTCCAGCGACAACAAGTACTACAGCCACGTATAGGGGGGATACAGTAGAAAATCAAGAATATTTTAATGGCTGCCCACCAATAATACCGACAACTACAACAACAGGATTCCCAACCACCACTTCTACTACAGAGTCCAAAGGTTAAGAACTTTTGTCTATCATTTACCTCATTGTGCCGATATTTTTCTGGACAATGTAGATATGGTAGATAAGGGTTTGCAATTTGTAAAAACTTTGATATTATATCAATGTATCAAAGAGGTAAAATAAAAACAGA